>JAAYVC010000098.1 GCA_012517375.1 bacterium
AGGCCTCATCGGGCCAAATCCCTCTCCCGAAGGGAGAAGGATACTAAGCCGTCATTGCGAACCTTCGAAGAAGGTGTGGCAATCTCATAGCACAAAGTTAAAAACAAACGGCTCTGTGCCGTAAAATCAAGATACTGCTATGAGATTGCCGCGTCCTAACGCCTTCGGCGTTTCTCCTCGCAATGACGTTGGAGTTCGTGACGCTTTTCATCAAACGGGACTCCATTTCTCGAATACTGACTAACCATCACAGAAATTTTGTCCAGCTTTTGTCTATCTTTTGACCACCTTCTGACCATCTTTTGTCCATCTTCTGACCAGCTTTCCCACCCCAAGAAATCGCTTCGCAATTTCTCGGGGACCCCTATTGTTTGATTCAGGGTTAACTGATTGACATACTCGAATTAGATGCTATAATTCTTCATAAATGGAGGACTTAGGATGTTGAAAAGGATTATTATTACAATTCTGGCGATTTGCGGTTGGGTGGTGCTTAAGGCGGACGAGAATGGAAGTTTCGAATTTCAGGGACTTAAGAGGACGTACATCGTCCATACACCGCCCAATTACAACGGCAGGGAGCGCATGGCATTGATAATCAACATGCACGGTTTCGCAGCTAACGCAAAAACGCATGTTAGAATGTCGCAGATGAATCCGAAGGCGGACTCCGAGGGCTTCATCATCGTGTACCCGAACGGAACCGGCTGGCCTAAAAGATGGAACGCCGGCTACTTACGAATCTGGAACGAAAAGAAAAAAATCGACGACGTGGCTTTTATCAACACTTTGATCGATACCATGATTGCAACCTACGCAATAGATACGCTTAGAATCTACGCTGCAGGCTTTTCCAACGGCGGCATGATGGCGCACAGACTAGGCTGCGAACTGTCTCATAGGATCGCGGCCATAGCCAGCGTATCTGGTGAACTTATGGTCAAGGACTGCGAACCTTCGAGGCCGATGCCGGTCATTCACATTCACCCAAGACACGATCCCGTGCTGCCTTACTACGGCGATAAGAGGATGTATCCCCTGCCTCCAATCGATTCGGTCATGCTGCGCTGGGTAAGACTGGATTCGTGCAACGCAGGGCCCGATTCTTTAAGAATCAAATCTGGAGCACTTAGCCAAGTGTGGACTAATTCGAGTACAGGCGTCGAGGTCGTGCTTTGGACAGTGGAGAACGGCAATCATGCCTGGCCCGGAGGCGAAGGTATTGCCTTGCCTACGGTCAATAGGCCTTCGAAAGAGATAAATGCTAACGATTTGATTTGGGAGTTCTTTCTCTGTCACCCAATGGCTAAGTGATATTCAAATTTTATCTTAAAGGGTTTTTGATGGGTGGGATTGAATCAAAGATTGAATCATTGAACACATACCGCTTAGAGTAAATGACTGTTTTTGACCCGAACACGCCCCATGCGCCTTCAATATGCATGTAGTCTTCCTTGTTTATATCCTGGTTCCAAGAATTGTATCCGTAGTAAATGTAGTCGTAAATGTTTGTATCCAGGGCTTCTACGTGCAACTCTATCGAATCTATACCCATGTCATAATAAAAGATATATCCAAGCGGAATCTCTCTTTCTGAAGAATCGAATAGTTGATAACCTTTTACAGAGGTGGTATCGTAGACTGAATCAATAGTGTCTTTCCAGATATATTTCCATCCCCAAGCTAAGCCGCTGACCTGATAGCCTTTAGCGCCGTCTGATGATGACCATCTCAGCGTATCAAGCCACGTAACTGTATCCTTTGACGGAGCCGTTATATTGAAGCTCTTCGGGAATCTTGTCCGGGCCTCTAATGATTTCCCATCCGGATACTTTGTTGTAAGTTTCCATGAATCATTAGGCGAGAAGACGAGGTTGGAATCGGTTGCGTAGTAGCCTATTGATTTTGGCAATTCTTTGGTTTCGTAACTACTACTCGAATGTTCAAGTTTAACATATGCTCCGCTTACACCATTCCAGGGAAAGTGGATAATGGGATACACCACAAAGGTATCTTCATACCAGAACGTATCCATAATGGTATCTATTCTTAAAGTATCGCTTATGGAAGCAGTGAGACCTATCATCACGGTTGCGGATTTAAGGTCTGTCGAGAGTACCGCGTA
The DNA here is from genome assembly GCA_012517375.1 of bacterium. Lineage (NCBI taxonomy): Bacteria > bacterium. The sequence goes on from JAAYVC010000098.1 coordinate 2,126, forward strand.
TATATTGGGTTCTCCCTCGTAGTTCTCGGGCGTGTTGCAGGAGATAGAGAACAGAGCTAAAACTGTAATGGTGAATACAGTTACGGGTGCCGGGATGGGACGGGTGTTGCGGGATGCGTTGCGGGAGGTGTTACGGGGAATGTTACGGGAAGTGTTACGGGAAGTGTTGCGGGTCAAAATGTTCCCCTTATGCCGAAGCTCGGGACAGGAAAGGGTAGCATGTAGAAGGGTTCCCTGCGAGTTATCCCGGTCTCATAGTCAAAGTAGTAATTGTAGTAGAGGACATTCTTTGCAGCGTATACGTTCAACACCTGCAGATAAAACTGGCAATCGTACTTTTTGAACAACTTGAAACTCTTGGCGAACCCGGCATCAAGGCGATGGTATGGAGGGTAGCGCACTCCGCCTCTTCTGCCTGAGATTGGCTGCCAGCTTATATTTCCATACTCGTCCACGTACTGATACCATCCGATTTGTCCGGTAAATGGAAATCCTGATGAGAACACCCATGCCGATGTCAAATCCCAGCCCTTGCCGAGAGGTAAGGCAAAGGAGAGGTTGAGATTATGCCTGGTATCATGCACTGGATAGAACCAGTCCGAATCCCCGAACTTATATTTTGTTACAGAAAACGAATACCCGACCCAGGAGGAGGCGTATTTTGCAAGAAACTCAACGCCGTAAGAGTAACCCTTGCCGAGGGTGATTGAACCAGTATCAGGGAAAGGCCCGATATCAGAAAAAAGATTTGCTTCCCGCAGGTTCTCCAAATCCTTGTAGTACAGTTCAAGTGAAAGGTCGATATTCTTAGGCAGTTTGTATTCGGCGCCCAGAGTGAACAGCATTGACTGAAGCGGAGGGTATCTGCTGTCTGCAGGAACCCACTGCTGGAAGAACTGTATAGGCATCTTAAGCATCATCTCGTCTCGGGGATACGGAATGTAGAGATATTGATTGTAAAGGCCTGCTCCCGCTTTGATTGCAAGATCGGCAAGCGGCCGGTACTTGACCCCAAGCCGAGGGTTGATGCGGAAGTAGTTGCCGTTCGAAAAGTATTCTCCCCGCAGCCCCGCCTCAAAAACCCACCAGGGCAAGGGTTCCCACTTGTCCTGAATGTAGAATGCGGCAAGAGCGAACGTATCGCGTTTGTTGAACCAAATGGTATCAAGGTCCTCCCAGTAGTTGGCGGTCTCCACAGCCTTCGCCTCTAAACCGTATTCCATGGAATGCTCCGGCGCTGGAAACCAGGATAATCCCCAGCGGACGCTAAGTTCTCCAATTGATGAGTTCAGAAGAAACTCGCTCGAATCTTCTTTTATGAATGTTTTCACGCGGTAGCGGGTTACGTTAAATGCGAGAATTGAGAAAAGCTTCGGCGTAAAAACGTACCGCCAGCGTAAACCGAGTATCCCGTTGCCCCAGTTGAAATCCAGCCTGTTTGAGTCCGAACCCATTAATTCGCCTATTTTAAGAACATCGTCGCCGAAAAATCCCGAAAGTGTAAAACGTGAACGGTCGCTCGCATCCCAGTTTACCTTTGCCTGCAGATCGTAAAAATGATAAGGCAGGTAGATATGCATGTAAGATGTTTCTGGTATAAAGAGCTTGTCAATAGTCCAGGTAACGGCATCTATATAAGTCCTTCGACCGGACACAAGCCACGAGCCCTTTAGACCGAATGGAAGCGGACCCTCGATAACGGCTTTTGAAGTCAGAAGTCCCACGTCGGCGTAACCGGTTATTTTTTCGCTGTTTCCGGCCTTCATCTCGACGTCCAGCACGGACGATATCGCCCCGCCGTAACGGGCGGGGAACCCGCCCGTATAGAGTTCCGCGCCTTTAAGAGCCTCGAGGATGAAGGTCGAGTAGAAGCCAAGCAGATGATACGGGTTGTAAACGGTAACGCCATCGAGGAGTATGAGATTCTGATCCATCGTTCCGCCGCGGATATAAAGTGCTGAAGAGTAATCGGATATAGAGACAACACCGGGCAGCATGGTGAGCGAACGGAACAAATCCTGCTCAACGAAGCCGGGAACCTGCTTTATCTTCTGCATATCCATCCTCTTGACTCCTACATCCACCTCATGTTCAAAACGTTCTCTTTCTCCTGTTACTTCGACCTGTCCAAGCTGCAAAGGTTCGTATTTTAAAGCGAAATCACGGCGTATGTTGCGGCCAGCCTCAACAATTATCTCAACCCTCTCCTCTTTGTAGCCTATCATAGAGCAGATAAGCGTGTACTTTCCTGGCTTGATGCCTGTAATGACATAGTATCCATCCTTATTAGAAGTGGCGCCAAGGCTGCCGTCTTCAAGATAGACGTTCACGTAACTCATGAATTCACCGGAAGATGCCTCGCGAACAAAACCGGAAACCACGCCGTATGTTGCACCCCAGATTAGTTCAGGAGCCAGTAGAATACTCACAAAAGCCACATATTTACGCAGCATGAATTGAGTTTACACATAGAGAGGTAACTTGTCAATCGTAGCACGAATCAGGCAATTCGTATGCCGAAGCGAGGTCCCTTTTTATGGATAGTCAAAGAGCCACCGGGGGTGGCATTGGCCGAACGAGCGCTGGTAGCGCATGCGTTCGGCTTTGAGTCTACAGCTTCGGCGAGTAAGAGATGTTACTTCGGGGTCCCCGCAAAGCTACGAAGTAGATTTGCGGGGCAAAAAAAGCTGGTCAGAAGGTGGTCAAAAGATAGACAAAAGCTGGACAAAATTTCTGTGATGGTTAGTCAGGATTCGAGAAATGGAGTCCCGTTTGATGAAAAGCGTCACGAACTCCAACGTCATTGCGAGGAGAAACGCCGAAGGCGTTAGGACGCGGCAATCTCATGGCAGTATCTTGATTTTACGGCACAGAGCCGTTTGTTTTTAACTTTGTGCTATGAGATTGCCG
>JAAYVC010000099.1 GCA_012517375.1 bacterium
ATGCTCCCTAGGGTTTTATAAGCAAGCTGGATAAGCGGCCTCTCTCCTTCTTTAGCTCTTTTTTTCTAAGTCTGCTTAAGACCCCCGCTTTCTTTAATACCCTCTCTAACCACTGGCAACTATCTCCTGGCGCACGAACTAAGTCGGCTTGACATCCAATGGTTTTTCCAGTAAGCTTAAGAGATACAGTTACATTTAGGAGGAAACGCATGTGGGATAAAAAACCCCGTTATGAACGTCAGCTCATGCCTGGCGAAGTTCTTTTCAAAGAAGGTGATACTGGTGAAGAGATGTTCTTCATCCGAAAGGGAAAAATAAAGGTTTCTTTGGGCGAAGAGGATCAGGAAAAGGTTCTTGCAATCCTCAAGGAGGGAGATTTCTTCGGCGAAATGGCAGTGATTGACGGAAGTCCTCGTTCTGCGACGGCAACGGCAATTGAAGAAACGGATCTATTGATTATCGACAAGGAATCCTTTGTCTCAAAAATCAACGAAAACCCTCTTATTGCGTACGTGATCGAGATTCTTGCAAAAAGGGTTCGAATCCTTGACGAGCAGCTCAAATACTTGACAATCAAAAGCGATGAGGAACGAATCATTCATTTCATCCTTTCCAGAGCCAAGCAACAGGGTACTCCACTGGACGAAGGCGTGCGCCTTGATAAGATAACATCTGAAGATGTAGCCCACATTACAGGAGTTGAAAAAGCAAAAGTGGTTGAATATCTTGACAGGCTCGCACAGGTTGATCTGATTAGAGTTTCAGAAAACTCAATTACAATCCGCAGCGTGCCGGATCTAGAGGAGTATATAAAGTATCTCAAACTCAGAGATAAATTCAAGGCTTAATCCTCCTGTGTATCACCTTCAATTCGTTTCCTCAAGGTATACAATATTAGCAATTTCTTTTGACTTAATAAGAAATCCATAGACGATGTCGCAATCATCCACAACCAAGGCTCAGAATGAGCCTAATCATGAATCATACAGATTACTTGAAAGTGCCTGCTTGATTGCTGAAGAAAAAACAAACCTTGAAGCAAAATTAATGAACCCGAATGTTATCTCTGATCAAAGAGAGTTAAAAAAGCTCTCTTACCGCCATAAACAATGCGAAAAAGTACTCTCTTCTGCTGAAAACCTTAAAAGAACCTTGAAAGAAATCGGAGACGCACAAGAGATGCTTGAAGCCTCAACGGAAGATCAGGAGTTCATTCAGGCAATACGTACTGAGATAACTTTACTCGAAGAAAGAAAGATAAGCTTAACAAGAGAGCTACGTTCACTTTTGATGCCTCAGGATGAACGATGGCAAAGGAATTGCATAGTCGAGATACGTGCTGCAGCCGGCGGCAGTGAAGCTACTCTTTTTGCAGCTGACCTCTACAGAATGTATTCCAGGTATTTGGAACGAAGAAACTGGAGGCAAGAGATTCTTTCCTCAAATATTACGGAGGTAGGAGGCTTCAAAGAAATAGTTTTTCTTGTAAAGGGCGAAGATTCATATAGATATCTTCGCTTTGAATCGGGAGTGCACAGAGTTCAAAGGGTGCCGGAGACTGAAGCCCAGGGCCGCATACATACTTCGACGGTAACGGTTGCAGTATTGCCTGAAGTTGAAGAGCAGGATATTTCGATAGATCCTAAAGACCTTGAGATAGAAACATTCCGCGCATCAGGACACGGCGGACAGCATGTTAATGTAACGGATTCAGCGGTCCGAATAAGGCACAAACCCACCGGGGTCGTGGTTAGCTGCCAGGATGAACGTTCCCAAATGCAAAATCGTCTCAAAGCAATGAGAATCTTACGCGCAAGAGTTGATGAAATCGTAAGGGAAAAAGAAATCCAAAAACAAGGCGCAGAAAGAAGAGGTCAGATAGGCTCAGGCGAAAGAAGCGAAAAGATACGAACATACAATTTCCCGCAAAACCGGGTTACGGATCACCGCATCAAAGTCAGTCTTTACCGTCTTGGAGAAATCTTAGACGGCGATCTCTTTGAGTATCATACTTTACTTTCGGATGAAGAGGCCCGCAGGTATGTCCAATCAGGCTCTTGAGTTCATTCGAACTGCTAGCACAAAAGCATCATGGCAAGAAAAAATAATTCTTCTCGAATTCGTTTCCGGTTTAAGAATGCCTGATATTGTTGCTTCTGAATTTGACCTCTCCCCTGTGATGAAGAATGAGTATACTCGTCTACTGATAGAAAGAGACTCCGGTAAACCAATAGATTTAATAATAGGGAAAAAACCTTTCTTGGACTTCGAGGTCAATATCGAAGACGGCGTATTCATCCCAAGGCCTGAAACCGAAGAACTTGTTGAAAATACGCTCATCCGATTGCCAAAGGACCCTCAAATCATCGTGGAGATAGGGACAGGGACGGGTGTCATTTCATTAGCGTTGGCAAGAAAATTCAAAGACGCAAGGATTTTTTCAACCGATATCTCTTCAAGGGCTGTTGCGCTCGCAAAACGCAATGCGGAACATTTGGGTTTGTCAGACGCTATTAATTTTTTTGAAGCCGATCTTATTCATTTCAGCGGTTCCGAAATCTTAAAGGGAAAAGTTAATCTTCTCATTTCTAATCCACCGTATATCCCATCGTCAAGAATACCTCATCTTGATGATGAAGTCAGGTTGTATGATCCTCCGCTTGCTCTTGACGGGATGGATGACGGTTGCTCGGTTGTCAGAAGAATTCTCGATTTGTCAATCGATTACCTGTCTCCTGACGGTCTTGTTTCTTTAGAGATAGACGGTTTGATTGAGAAACCTCTTAATAGTTATCTTTCCCAAAGTACACTTGAATTCAAAAAAGGGGTTGACATCAGAGGAAATCTGCGTTTTCTTTATGCGAGTCTGCATGAAAATAGCTTTAGTATACAATAAACAAAAACCTCTTGTTGACGAGGTCGTCTCAAAAATCAAGTCATGGGCTTCTTTCGAGAATCACACTATCAACAGTTTGCCCAAACTCGACAGATCCGTAGAATTTGTTATAGCTCTTGGCGGTGATGGGACAATGCTCCGCGCCGTCAGGGAAACCGGCGAACTCGAAATACCTGTCATGGGTATCAATCTTGGAGGACTCGGCTTCCTGACCGCCTTTCAGTCTTCTGACATAGACCAAGCACTTTCTGATCTTTCCAAAAAAAAGGTCAGGATTGAAAAACGAATGCTTGTTAAAATCTCGGTTGATGACGATGTTTTCTTTGCACTTAACGACGCTACATTCAATATGAGCAACGATGCAAGATCCATTGAACTTTCAACCTACGTCAACAGCGAATTTCTTACCCGTTTTACGGGAGACGGTTTGATTGTTTCGACTCCAACCGGCTCAACCGCTTATTCGCTTGCAGCAGGAGGTCCGATATTAGATCCAAGGCTGGAGGCTATTGTTTTAACTCCAATATGTCCTCACGCTCTCTCGGCAAGACCAATGCTCGTTCCGCCTTCTTATACGGTTACAGTCGAAGTAGGTTCTAAAAATCCTAACGTCATTCTGACTATTGACGGTCAGGAACATCGGGTCCTTAACACTTCCGAAAAAGTTAATTTCTCGCGATCAGAACGTCATGCAATGCTTGTTATGCCCCAGAAAGTTTCTTTTTTTGAAATACTCAGACACAAGATGCGGTGGGGAGGCATCAGGGATGCTTGAGCGTCTTTTTATACGGAATTTTGCGTTAATTGAAAAGACCGAACTTTGTTTTTCTCAAGGATTGAACATACTTACCGGTGAAACCGGCGCAGGCAAATCAATACTTCTAGGCGCCCTGCAAACCGTTCTTGGCGATAAAATCACTGATGATCTTTTTCGCTCTGAGGCAAACACCTTGGAAGTTGAAGCGACTTTCGATGCAAAGAAACTTGTTCTGCCTGAATGGGCCAAAGTCGAAGATAATGTGCTTCTGATTCAAAGGATTGCTGATAAAGGTAAAAAGGTTCAAAATTACCTTAACCAGCATCAAATCACACAAGCGGCACTTTCAGAATTGGGTGATGGCCTGGTTGATATACATGGCCAACATGACCATCAGCTCCTTCTGAAACCGGCGTATCATGGGCTCTTCCTGGACTCATTCGGTGGTATCCAAGAACTCAGGGAATCTTTTTCTGCAAAGCTTTCCGAATATAATAGAATTGCGGTAAGTATCAAGAATTTGAGGTCTGATTTGGCAAAACGCAAGGAAATTCGAGACTATACTGAATTCCAGATTGCAGAAATTGAACAAATTGATCTTAAACCAGGTGAGATATCTGCTCTAAAATCTGAAAGAGAACTTCTTGCTTCGGCTGAAAAAAGAGCAGAAATGATAACAAGACTCATCAATATGATTTCTGAAAATGATTCCAGCATTCTTGAAGGACTTGCACTTGGAACGAATGCGCTTGAAGAGCTTGCGATCCTGGATACAAGATGCAGAGATCTTCTTGAAACACTTAAAGAAGCAGAAATAAGGATAGACGAGGTTTGGAGAAGCCTTGTAAAATATCGAGAATCCATTGAATACTCCCCCACAAGACTCGAAGAGATTAACGAAAGATTATTTTCCTTGGAAAAGCTTTTAAGGAAGCATAATCTTGACGAGGAAGGACTTCTGAAATTAAAGGATGAATTACAAAAAAAACTCAATTCAATTGAATATGACGAAAAAGAACTTGAGAAATTGATTACGGATGAGGTTGTGCTAAGGAATGAAGTTGTTACTATTGCGCAAGATCTTTCTATGAAAAGAAAAAAGATAAAGGATAGTTTCTCTTCTGCTGTCGAAAACGAGTTAAAAACACTTGGAATGCCTAAAGCGTTTCTCGATGTTGAACTTTTGAGAATTGAAGACCCGGATGGGCTTTACGAAGAAGAAGGAAAGAGGTTTCGCATATCGGAAAACGGACTTGAAGAAATCCAATTCCTTTTTTCAGCTAACCCGGGAGAAAAACCGAAGCCTCTTTCAAAAATAGCATCAGGCGGAGAGCTATCGCGGATCATGCTCGCCCTCAAAACGGTACTTTCCCGTTCAGATACCGTCCCTGTTCTTGTTTTTGATGAAATTGACTCCGGAATAGGTGGACGTACAGCTGAGGTCGTGGGAAAGAAACTAAAAGAACTCTCCGTAACAAAACAGGTAATCCTTGTTACCCACCTTCACCAAATTGCCCGCTACGCTGACTCTCATTTCCGAGTGATCAAGGAAGAGAAAGATGGAAGAACCTTTACCCACATTGAAAAGCTGACAAAAGACGGCAGAGTGGAAGAACTGGCAAGGATGCTTGGAGGCGAGGAAATTTCTGAGGCAGTAAGAGCTCACGCAAGTGAACTGATTGAAAACCAATGATGTCTAATGAACTCCTAGATAGGGCGAAAGAAAAAAAAACATGTAACGCAGATAGTCTTGGGTGGAGATTGCTTACTGTTCCCAATATCCTTTCATTGTTCAGGCTTGTTCTCTTGATTCCCACTGTATGGTTTCTCCTTAAGGAAAGAAACGTTCTCGCTTTCGCCTTTTTTGTTTTTTCCTCGATAACGGATGCTTTAGACGGCATGATTGCTAGAAGATTCCATCAGAAAAGCGAGTGGGGCAAGATTCTAGATCCACTCGCAGATAAGCTCACCTTAAACATCCTTGCGATGATCCTTGCAGTAAAAGGCAGAATACCTTTGTTTCTCGCCGTAGTGGTTCTATCTAGAGATGCGGCAATCCTTGCTGGAAGTTTTTTTCTTCTGACATCTAAAACCCTTGTTCTTCCGTCAAACGTGCCGGGGAAGATAACAGGCATTTTTTTCTTCGCAATGATTTGCGCCGGACTGCTTAATATCCGGTGGCTTCTGCTTTATCTTGTCCCGGTCCTGACTGTTCTTGTTCTCATAACCTGGGTAATATATGGCTACAATTTCTTATTAAACATCAACCCGAAGAAACGAAACTCTGACACCTTGTGAAAATACTCGCAATCTCTGACCTGCATGACCGCCCGATTGACCAGCTCCTGAAGCTTGATGATATCGATTGCGTTTTTGTCCTCGGAGACATCACGACAGGCAAAGGCTTGATCAAGACTCAGGAGATAATGAACAAATTGAGAACTTCTTACCCATCTGTATATTCCATCACAGGCAACTGGGAAACCGCTGATGCATCCGATTGGCTTGAACGTGAAGGTATCAGTATTGATGGTAAAACAGTGGAAATTGGCGGCTATCAGGTTCTGGGAATCGGCGGTTCTACTCCTACACCTTTCAAAACCCCGCGGGAATTTCCGGAATACTATTATGAAAACATGTTTAAGGGATGGTTGGAGATCCCAATTGAAGGCAGGTCAATTATCCTCTCACATGCTCCGCCTTACGGAGTATGCGACAAGACATTTATTGGAACTCACGTCGGATCAAAACCCTTGAGGAATTTCATACTCCAGCGCCAGTCAAATCTCCTACTCTGCGGCCATATTCACGAAGGAAGAGGGAAAACCAATCTTGATAAAACTATTGTTGCAAATCCTGGTCCTGCTCCTGATCACTATGCCATTTTAGAAATTGATAAAACCATTTCTGTAGAATTATACTCTCTTTAGAGAATAAAATGTTCTATCCTGTCGCAAAGTGTAGTTTCATTGATGAGTATCCAGAAATCATCGTAGCATACAAACCGGAAATTCACCCTGCTGTGATTTAAGTCTCACCATTTCTCCTTTTCGATAAAATGGACGCTTGATTGTAAAGAATAAATTGCTATACTAGTTGAAAACTGGAGAAATTATGAATACTTTCTTGCTACTGAGCCTGTTTCTTAACGTTGTTATACCTTTAGAAAATACACCTCAATGGGAATCCGAGGATTCGGACTATTCTACAGGCGGAATCCTTGCGGATATTGACGCTGATAGCGATCTTGACTTGGTTGTAGGAAATGGCAACGATATGGCGAGGAACCAAAACAGGGGTTACTACAACAAAAAAGATACTCTTGAACGTACCGCTTCCTGGAACTCAGATGACTTGGCTTGTAACGGACATATCTCCTTAGGCGATTTGGATTCAGATGCTGATCTCGATTTTGCAGTTGCGGGCTTCGCCTACGGTGGTTCCGGCTGGCAACCCAACCCTTCAAGGGTTTATCGAAATGATACAGGACATTTCACATCATCCCCAATCTGGTTAGAAGGTGATACCCTTTATTCCTTCAGTTGCGACTTGGGTGATGCGGATTGTGACGGAGACCTCGATCTCGTTCTCGCAACAGGAAATGATTACAACAAGCAATACAGACACATAGTTGTATACGGAAATCAGAACGGTCTGCTCTCTTCTGAACCTATATGGATGTCAGATGATGCAGATCTCAACATGGATGCATGCTGGGTAGACATAGACAAGGATGGTGATCTTGATCTTGCTGCTGCTGGATTTCAAAGAAACAGAATATACTATATGGAAGAAGGCATCCTTAATACTAAAGCAGGCTGGACATCAGGGGATGCCCATCATACAATTCAGATAGCATTTGGCGATTTTAATTCTGATGGATATCTGGATATGGCAGCGGCGGACAACAACCAGGTAGGCGATGATCAGAGCAGAATAAGAATTTACTTGAATCAAGAAGGTTCACTTGATACATTACCTTCCTGGGAATCTAAACTGTGGATGCATCAGTCGTGCGTAGCCTGGGGAGATGCCGATGGTGATGGTGACCTCGACCTTGCCGCAGGCGGATGGTGGGAACCTCTATCCGTATACGAGAACAAAGATAACAAATTCGACACGCTGCCGACATGGTCTTGGCTGCCGCTAAATCCGGACGACTTAGTTTGCGAGCAGGTCATTTGGGCTGAGGTGAACAATGATAATTGGAAATTAGAAACAGAATCCCTGGGCAATGTTGCAAAAGGAACCGTCATCTACCCTTCGCATTTTCCCATACTTGATCTTGCAGAGGTAAGAATTGATGGCGAGGTATCTCCACCTTCCGATTACAAGTGGAACCCTGCAGACGGGTGGATTCTTATTTACAAAACTGGAGATGTTGAAATCACCTATCGATATACAAAGTATCCTGATCTGCTGGTTACAAACTGGGATTCTCCAACAGGGAATTTTCTCTTCCTTAACAAATCCAAAGATACTACCACATCCCTCACTGAACGACCCGGAATCATACACTCCGATCTTCTTTCAATAAAAAAAGCCGTTATTAAGAGAGGAGAACCCTTGGTGTTATTGTCTACATCCCCGCTGCAAATCGAAAGGACATCTCTTTATGATGTAACAGGAAGAAAGCTGGCTAGCTTTGAGCTTAAATGCGAACTGCTCGACCAAATGAAGCTTCCTTTTGAAACATCACGCCTTTCTCGAGGTGTATACATACTTGAGGTCATAGTCAGCAATAAGCACTCGACATTCAAGGTTCAGCTTTTATAATTATCAGTAGTTTGTAATGAAAAAGAGGACTCTTTGCATCTGGGGTGAGTCCTCTTTATTCCTCATTCCTTTATCGCTATTGCTTCAACGCCTTTTTAACAATCCTTCGCGTTTTTACAATACCGGTAGTCTCATCACCTGTCCATTCAAGCGTATAAAGATACACCCCAGGCGCCGGACGCTTGTTGTCGGATGTCAAGCCGTCCCAAGGTGTCTCGAACATGCCGCCTCGCTCAAAATGTTCGTTGTCGATTACGGTCCTTACGTGTTCGCCTGCTCGATTGTAAATCTTTAGGGATACATAACCCGGCGCCGGTATGCTGTACGCGAAAGTCGTGCTCGTGCGGAAAGGATTGGGATAATTGTGGATATCAATCTCAGGCTGAAATATCGTCGATATTATTACACTGTCATTGACAAGATTGGGTATATTCGTATATCTGGTCTTTATGAGTACGAATCTTGTCTCAACGACCGTCGTATCGAATGCTCCAACTATCTCGCCTAAACCTGAATGCGGCCTTACGGTAAGATATACGTACTTAGTCTCGGCTGAATCTACAGACCCTACATCCAGGACTCCGTCTCCATCGTAATCGGTCAAGGCTCCGCCAAGGCTATCTGAATTTAGCGAGTACGTCCAGCCAATATCAGGTGAAGCATGACTCCATATCTCTACTGTATCGGGTGCGCCGCCCCAGTTCGAAACCTCTAATCTGTATACTGCTTCCTCACCTTGATGTATTATCTTAGAAGAATTGGGCTCTATATCCAGTTTTATTATGCCTCTTACCTTTGTCACCACTATCGCGCTGTCGTATACCGTATCGAATACAGATGAGTACGCGTAGACGATGGTTGAGTCAAGTCGTCCAGGTAGTTCGCCATAAGGAGGAGATACATCTAAATAGAAGCTGTCTATACCGGGAACGCCACCGGATATACCTGGTAATGTACCCACGTCTGGAGTTCCGTCAGAATCTGTATCTGATAGATCTGTCAAGCCTGTTTTCGTCACAAGTCGATGTCTCCAGTTTGTACGAGTAGATACAAGTTTGATGTCTGCTACATCAGGTCCATTGCCTGAGTTCAATACCTCCATGGTATAACGGATGGTATCCCCAGCTCTCACTGAATCCGTATAATCTGGTCTTATCAGTATCGCTGGCACAGGAAGTACGTTCACTATCAGTCTCACCGTATCAGTAGCCGTAGGA
>JAAYVC010000100.1 GCA_012517375.1 bacterium
AATATTGACCTTCTATGCCGTCGACGGCCGCAAGATTGAGTCTTTTGCACTCGACGAAACCGGGTCCGATTTCTCATGGAATGCATCGACGCTTCCCTCAGGCGTGTACTTTGCCAGATTATCTTGCGGGGGCAATACCGTTACTCGTAAAGCTGTATTGACAAGATAACGAGAATGCCTCATGTTAGGACAGGACGATCGAGGTTAAGTAACTCTTTATAAGAGCTTACCGCTAAGTATCTCCTCGGCCGAATCCTTGAGCGCGAAGTTGACATCTTTGCGGGCGGGGGATATAATCTTCTGCTCGTAAAAAAACCCCTCCAAGGAGGAGGCAAAATGGTAAAGTTTGGACGTTTTTTCGCTCTTTTATCCATATTATCTGGCGTCATGTTCATAAGCTGCAGTAAACAAGGCGCTCCTGCGATTCCAACCATGATATTCGCCCCTTCGAGCGGCACGAAGGGGCTTGCATACTCGATATCGGTTTCCTCGACAGATCCAGATGGCGACAGTATCCGGATCATAGCCGATTGGGGAGACGATATTGCTGATACAAGCGCCTTCTTAGGAAGCGGCGACACGATAGAGATGCCTCATAGTTGGGCATTTGCCGACACTTTTTCCATACGATTAAAAGCTCTTGACGCAACCGGATCGGAATCAGACTGGTCGGATGCTCATACAATCACAATTTCAATCGGCGGTAATGCTGCCCCCCAGGCGCCGGGGATTACGGGACCGTCGTCTGGAAGTGTCGAAAATGAATATTTGTTTATTTCCTCGGCGATAGATCCTGACGAGGACAGCGTCTCTGTTATCCTCTATTGGGGCGACGGGACTAACTCTGGCTGGAGTTCGTTTGTACATAGTCAGCAGGGTATAGAATTCTTTCACACCTTCATCGCACCCGACACCTACTATATTACCGCAAAGGCAAAGGACTGCCGCATGGCGGAGTCAGCATTGTCGGATAGTTTTCCCATTATCATCTCCGAAGCCGGAGAGGACCGTTTGATCTGGAGTTATGAGACAGGCGGCAATGTCTACTCCTCTGCGAGCATCGGTAACGACGGCACTATCTATGCAGGATCCGAAGATTCATACCTCTATGCCTTAGATCCAGAAGGGAATTTCAAATGGAAGATAAAGACTGACGGCATAGTATACACCCCTGCCATAGATATACAGGGCACCATTTATGTGGTCTCTACCGGACTTTATGCTGTCAATCCCAACGGTTCCCTGAAATGGCATTACTCAACCGGAATGTACGAATTCGCTGCGCCTGCTATAGGAGAGGACGGAAGCATATATTTTGGCTCATGTGACGGTTCTCTTTATGCAATTAATCCCGACGGCACGAAGAAGTGGACTTATGCAACAGGAAGGCAGGTTAATACGCCTTCAGTAGGTTCTGACGGTACAATCTATGTCGGATCTAAGGACAGTTGTCTTTATGCGATAAACCCTGCAGGTACCTTGAAATGGAAGTACAAGACAGACGGATGGGTAACCTCTTCTCCTGCGATAGGTTCGGACGGGACGTTGTATTTCGGTTCGAATGACGGCTATCTTTACGCTCTCAACTCCTCGGGAAGTCTTAAATGGAGCTATAAGACAGGCTCTGCTATCGGGGCTTCCCCGGCTATAGGTCCGGACGGAACAATCTACGTTGATTCCAAGGATCGTTACCTTTACGCCATTACCTCCGCCGGCGCTCTAAAATGGAAGTATTACGTATACTGTCAGTATAGCTCTCCGTGCGTGGGATCGGACGGCTACGTTTATGTCGGCGCTTCTGATTACTATCTTTACGCTATCAAGACGGAAGATGGAACCCTTGGATGGAGGTATCAGACAGGCGGAGGAATAGATTTTTCGTCCCCCATCATAGGTCCGGATGGAACAATCTATGTAGGTTCGAACGACTACAAGCTCTATGCTATAAAGGGTACAGGCCAGCTCGCTTCGAGCGCGTGGCCGATGTTCGGTCACGACCTTAAGCATACCGGACGCGCTGGTGGAGGCTGATTTTTTATTGCGAGGTAAAGAGTCAGTATGCGGAATTCCCGGTTGAGATGGAGAGGTTAAGCATTGTTGGTATTCGTCAAGGAGAGAGTATATAACCAAAAAAGGAGATATCGATGAAAAAGTTGGGTTTGTGGATTGGCTTGATAGTAGGATCGTCCCTGCTTATACCGGTCGTTTTCGTTGTTCCTGCAGTTATGGGATTCGACCTTTTTCAATTCTGGTGGGGGATTGCCCTTTTCATCATACTCATGCTTTTGCCCTTCGTTTTCGTCGCAATACTTATGATTTCCGTCTTCGGCGGCGTCTTCAAGAATCTTCCCGGTCTTAACAAAGAAGCAAGAAAGCTCATGACTCAGGGCAGGCCAGGCCGGGCAACCGTCCTTAGTATCGGCGAAACCTCGCAGGGAACGGTGACAGTCAACCAGCAGCCATACCTTCATCTGGAACTCCAGATCTTCGACGGCTCCACTACACCCTACCAGGTGGGTATCGATACAATCATCCCGCGCTATGCTGTGCCTCAGTTCCAGCCCGGCGCGTCTATCCCAGTCCGAATCGACACCATTGACAAAACCAAAGTTGTGATCGATTGGAGTGAGCCCTCCTCACGCCCTTCGTCCTCCTCGCCCTCTGCCTCCTCCCCTTCCTCTCAGGCCGAGATGCCCACCGTAGGCAACGTGAGTGATTGGAGCACGATGGACGACGTGCTACTCAGGCAGGACGGCATCGACGGAAGAGCGAGACTCATGGGCGTCGAGCCTACAGGCAAATCAAAGGGGTACGAATCCTTGGTTAAGATGACCTACGAGGTCACGGCGCCGGGCATGGAGACCTACAGCTTTTCTAAAGAAGTGCCCATACCAAGCCAGTACATTCCTCAACTCCAGAACTGTGTAGGAAGGAATTATCCCTGCCGGATTCACCCGAAAGACAAAACCAAGATAAAGGTGGACATAACATTTTAGCAGCTCCTTTTTGCCCATAGGCAAGAAGATCGCAACAGACGACTGAAGTTAGATACGGCAATGTTTGACAATTTATAAGGCCAAGGTATACTAAAATTAGATTTTTAAATATAACTCCATAAGGAGGAGAGATGGCTCAAAAGAAATCGCGCTTCGGACTCATGTTCGTCCTTCCGTTCATTGCCGCTATCCCCATTGTTATCTGGGGGGCGCTGGAAACCGAGATAAAAAAAATCATCGGCAAGCAGTGGTGGGAGGGGCTGATGCCCGTTTTCATCGTATTCGTAGTTGTTTGCTCCCTTCTCCCATTCATTGGGGTGTTCAAAGGGCTTTTCGGCGGAAAGGGAGGATTCAACTTCTTCTGGGGTTCGGGGAAGAAGGCCAAGGAGATTCTTTCTACCGGCAAGTCAGCAACCGCTACCCTTCTTGCGATAGGTGAATCCAGTCAGGGCGGAACAGTAACCATCAATGACCAGCCGTACCTAAATCTCAGGCTCAAGATAGACGACGGTTACAAGCAACCCTACGAGGTGAGCATCGATACCGTCGTTCCCCGCAGTGCGGTTCCTCAGTTCCAGCCCGGGGCTTCTTTCAAGGTAAAGATTGATCCAACAGACCCCAACACCGTTGTTTTCGATTCGCAAGGTACAGAGGCATATGTAAGCTCTGGTGCTGTGCAATCAGTTCAGCAGCCGACGGTCGGCGGCAAGGGCTGGACCCACCTTGACCATACCCTGCTCGAGCGCGACGGCAGGGATGGCGTGGCAAAGGTTCTTTCAGTCGAGGATACAGGTCGGTCTGAGGATTTCAACCCGCTAGTACGCATAAGCTACGAGGTGTTCATCCCCCGCGAGGAGCCGTACACTGTGACGAAGGATATACCGATGCCGACACAGTATGTGCAGCAATTGCGTAATGTTGTGGGTCGAAGCTTCCCTTGCCGGGTCCACCCTCAGGACCCGCAGAAGATTCAGGTGAATATAACGTTCTGATAGCAAATGGCTAAGCGCTTTAAACTTGGATTCCTAGGCAGCATCCTTATCTGGGCGCCAGTGGCGCTTTTAGGGATTTTTAGCGAAAAAGTCATCGGTTTTATCGGAGGAGCTTGGTTTGGAATACTTATGGGCGTTTTTGCAGTGGGGGCGGTGGCGCTTGACATCTTCCCATTCTTTTCGGGAGGGGCGGGAGGATATTACTTCTTTCTCGGAAAGGGACGTAAGGCAAGGAAGATACTTGCCTATGGAAGAGCTGCGAAAGCCACCCTTCTCGGGATTGATGAAAACTCCGGAGGCGGAACGGTAACCATCAATGACGATCCTTACCTTAACCTCAAGTTAAAGATAGACGATGGCTCAAGCCATCCCTACGATATCAGTCTTGATGCAGTGGTTCCGAGATACCTTGTACCCGCATTTCAGCCCGGGGCGAGCTTTCCTGTGAGAATTGATCCGCAGGATATGCAGGTCGTAGTGTTTGATACCAACCAGGCGGCGCTTGACGGCACGGGCATCATTCTTGAGGGTACAAAGCCGCAGATATCCGGTCTGAATAGAACGCAGGAGGAAACAGAAGCAATTCATAAGAGGGGGATTAAAGCCACAGCCATAATCAAGTCGATTGAACCCACCTGCAAGAGTCACGATTTCAAGCCCCTGGTCAGGGTTGATTATGAGGTTACAATCTACGGCGAGAAGCCGTACATTGTCGAAGCCGAACTGCCCATTCCTTCACACATGGTCGAGCAGTTCAAGGAAGTAATCGGGAAAGTTTTCCCTGCAAAGGTCCACCCCGAGGACCGCAACAAGATATCGGTGGACGTAACGTTCAGTTAAACCTTAAAGGAGGAATAGATGAAATCGGTAAAATACATTCTTCTTTCAGGGGTCGTTTTTGCGTTGGGCACTTTGATGTCTCCATCCGGACTAATTGCCAAGAAAACAGTTTTTCTCTCCTCGCCGCGCTACAAGATAAGCATAGCATGCAATGTGCAAGGCAAGTGCGATCCTTATGAGGGCGCCGCGTTCTCTATGCTTTCCTTCTCGACGGATTTCGAGATAACAAAGTTCGGTGCGCCCGTGGCGGAAACCTATGAGGTCTGGTTCTACACCCAGTCCGAGGATATGTCCACAGCATGGATTCCGGGCATCCAGATACACGGAGAAGGCACGATTCTCGGCTATAAGATATGCCCTGCGTGGGAGACCGAGGAAGATGAAATAGAAGCGAAGGTTACAAGCGGACCCAGCCCTTTCAAGCCGTGGCTCGAGGTCTTGAGCGAGAAGGTGATACGGGACACAGCCAGCCTGGAGACCGTCCTGCCCATCGTCCCGACTGCATGGTTTCGCTTCACATCGGGCTTCTCCGTCGGGGGTGACGAGCTTGCCTGGGAGTATGAAAAGCTGGGCACATGCTCAATTGAGAACTACTATCTCACCTTCGGCGTCCCTGTGGACGACCTTGCGCAAGGCAAGGCCGTGATGATAGATACGACCATCAACTACGGATACGAGACGGATAAATGGTCGGTGATATTCACGCCCTTGAGCGAGGAGAAGTAAACGTCGGCTGAAGCCTGAAGAAGATGTGTTCTTTCGGGAACAAGTCGACTCCCGCTCGCAGCAATGAATATCGAAAGATTATAACCCAAAAGGAGAAAAGCGTGAGAATCTTAACAAAATCAGTAGCGACAATGATAATCCTCGGAGGAATTGCCTTACCCTGTTTCTTGGAGGCCGAAAAGACCGTGTTCCTATCATCCATGCGCTACCTTGTGGATGTCAGTCTCGACGTCACGGGCAAGTGCGACCCTTATGAGGGCGCGACGTTCTCAGCGCTCTCTTTCGTAACCAAGTTTGATGACGTCAGGTTCGGCGCGCCTCAGTCCGAGTCTCATGCGGTATGGTTCTACTTACCGGTGGAAGGTTCGGCCGGAACCCGCGTACCCGGCATTCAGATCAGCGGTGAAGGCGCATTCCTTGATTACAAGATTTGCCCTGCATGGGACGACGACAAGCCCACCGAGGCAAAGGTAGTAAAGGGGCCGAGCAAGTTCGAACCCACTCTTGAGGTAATTAGCGAGGGCGAGATAAGAGACACTGCCAGCTCGGAAACTATCCTTCCCCTCGTTATCACCGCCTGGTTCAAATTCTTTACGTCCTTCTCGGTTTTGGGGGATGAACTCGCCTGGCAGCACGGAAACATCGGCGGCGCAGGCATCGAGAACTACGCGTTCGTCTTCGGCGTTCCGGTTGACGTCCTTGCCCAGGGCAAGCAGTTTTCTCATAAAGAAACCATTAAGAACGGTGCCGAGACGCAAAACTGGTCGGTAATGTTCATACCTCTTGATGAGGAATGAGAAGCTAAGAACAGGTGTTTTGAAACTTATCGTAAGTGTCTGCGTCTTTATGGGAGGAAGATAGGTGTTATCTGTCCAGTTACAGGAAAATAAAACTCAACTGGCCGATGTATATGTTTTGAGACTTAACCCTCGCTATAGACGGGACGAAAGGATTGTAGATAACACTCCATTACAGAGAGGAGAAAGTATGAAAGTTTTAATAGCCTACGCCACGAAGTACGGCTCTACCGGAGAAGTTGCCGCCAAGGTCGGCGACGTTCTTAAATCCCGAGGCATGGACGTAACAGTTGCTGACATCAAGGACAAACCAGACCCCAAGGGCTACGATGCGGCCGTTGTGGGCGGGGCCGTCTACATCGGCATGTTAAACGGCAAAGCCAAGGGGTTTGTGGCAAGACACAAAAAGACCCTGAAAGGGATTCCGGTCGCATACTTTGTCGTGAGCGGAACCATGAAGGATGATACTCCCGAGAACAGGGAGAAAATCCGTAAGAAGCTCAATCCGATGGTTAAGAATGTAGTGCCAGTTGACGTGGCTTTGTTCGGTGGCGCGTTCGATCCGGCAAAGGGACCTAAAATGATGGCTTCGGAACCAGCCTCCGATTACCGTGACTGGGAGAAAATCTCCGCATGGGCGGAGGACCTCGCAGAAAAGCTAAAGAAAGGAGTTGTATGAAGATTCTCGTAGCTTATGCAACCGCGTTCGGCTCGACCAGGGAAATAGCGGAGAAGGTAGGCGAGGTGCTCAAATCCAAGGGGATGCAAGTTGATGTGTCGAGCGTCTCAGACGTATCCGACCTCTCAACCTACAACGCATGCATCGTCGGAGCGCCTGTGATGAAGTTTCGCCTCCTGCCACAAGCACAGAGGTTCGTAAAGTCCAACAAGGACGTATTAAGCAAGATACCAGTTGCCTATTTTTCCCTCGGTTTCAAGATGATGGAAGATACACCTGAGCGTCGCGAATGGATGATGCGCAAGCTCAAAGTCGTGACGAAACTAGTCCCGCCTGTAGACATCGGTCTTTTCGGAGGCAAGTACAAGAAGCCTGAGAAGGGTTTCGCTCTGCCCTTCCCCGAGGGCGACTGGCGCGACTGGCAAAAGATTACCGCCTGGGCCGACAACCTCGCTCAGAAACTCAAGAAATAAAGACGGAGACGATATGAAAGCCCTTGTTGCCTAGCTTTCTCGAAGTGGGAACACGCGCAAGGTCGCCGAAGTCATAGCGAGTACGCTCGAAACTGACATGGAAGTTAAGCAATTGAACGAAGTTGATAGTCTTGACTATTACGATTTCTTCTTATTGCATCTTGCGAATGCTGTACAGCACGGTTCTAATCGATCACGACGTGGTTGATTGCGCGCCTGCGGCACGGTTTCTGACTCAACTCTCCAGATTAGTCGAAGAAGCTTATGGACTCGACAGATAGTAAATTACCTTGACAATACATCAAGATGACTATATAGTGTACTATGAATAAATCGAAGACAAAAGATGGATTTCACTTTCAGCGGTTCGGAGAGAACCGTTCTCTGATACTCGAAACTACGGTAGCCGCAAGCTGGAGGCACAACCAGCCCTGTTTGATGGAGCTGGACGTAACTAAAGCGCGTGAAGCCATACACCGCATTCGGCGGGAAAAGGCCGAGGGCATAAGCTTTCTTTCCTGGCTCATGACTTGCATAGGCAAGGCCTGCTCGGAGTATCCACAAGTTCACGCTTGGAGATACGGGGCGAGAAAGACGGTTACTTTTGACGACGTCGATATAGGAACCTACGTGGAACGCAAAGTCGGTGGCGTTTCCATCCCCGTCCCCATGGTAATAAGAAAAACCAACGCGAAGAGTTCTGAGGAGATATTCAAGGAGATACATAGTGCACAGACTCAAACGGTGGACACCGAGGGGCATTTCCTTGGTTCCGATGATGGGGCCGATCGCATAGCCCGTATATCGCGCCGTCTCCCGCGATTTTTAAGAATGCTCATCTGGAGGAGGTTGATGCATGACGGTTTCATGGCTAAACGCATAATTGGAACCGTAGGTGTTACGGCGATGGGGATGGTAGCTAGGGGAACCGCGTGGCCTATACCTTCGGGGCTGCGCACCTTGAGTTTTGCTGTGGGACCGCTTTCACGCAAGCCCGCATTTATCAAAGACAAGGTTGTACCCAGGGAGTTTCTTTGTCTGACTGCCGTTTTCGACCACGACATCGTCGACGGTTTGCCTGCGGCAAGGTTCCTGGCAAGACTCGCAAAACTAATAGAAGGTGCTTATGGTCTCGAAAAACTTTGATTCCCGCCCGTATCCCTCAATCCGACATCCAGCCCTTTCAGCGCCCCTCAGTCCTTCTCAGCCCTCCAGCCGTTAGATTGACAACGGTTGCGTTCAAGTTATAGTCATCGCATCTAATTTGGTTTCTTTGTATGCTTCTAAAGGAGGTTTTGGTGACCGAGTCCAAAATAAAGGTCTACGGCTACCGCTGGTTAGTCCTCGCGGTCTTCATGCTCGTCGCTGTGCTCAATCAACTTCTCTGGATAACGTTTGCGCCCATCACTGGTGCTGCCGCGTCCTTCTACGGAACGACCGATCTCGTGATTGGTCTTCTCTCAATGGTCTTCATGGTCGTCTACATCATCATCGCGCTGCCTTCGGCATGGGTCATAGACACCTGGGGATTCCGCGCGGCCGTAAGCATCGGCGGCGTTCTCACCGCGCTGGGCGCACTCGGGCGGGGGATATTTGCTGAAAATTTCACAATAGTGTTCATCTCTCAGGTAGTAATCGCATTCGGTCAGCCCTTCATTTTGGGTTCCATCACGAAGCTTGCCGCTAGGTGGTTTTCTCTTGAGGAACGGGGGACGGCGTCCGGTCTCGGCACCCTTTCGATGTATCTCGGAATCCTTTTGGGCATGATTCTTACACCTGTCCTTACCATCTCCTACACAATGAAGGGGATGCTCCTCGTTTACGGGATTGCGGCCGCATTGGTGGTAGCGCTTTTCATTATCCTAGCGCGCGAACACCCTCCTACAATTCCCTGCCCCGAGGGTCACAACGATCGAGCGCTGATGTTCGACGGGCTTAAAAGCATGCTGCGCAACCGTAACTTTATCCTTCTCCTCATCATCTTTTTCATTGGACTCGGGATGTTCAACGGCGTAACGTCATGGATAGAAGTCATCGTGCGGCCTCGAGGTTTTTCCATCTCCCAGGCCGGAATGGCAGGCGGCCTCATGCTGGTAGGCGGTGTAGTAGGAGCTCTTGTTATCCCCTTGATATCAGACAAGATTCGCAGACGCAAGCCATTCATCATAATGGCTCTGGCGGGTCTTCTCCCGGGACTGGCCGGCATCACCTTTGCTCAGAGTTACTGGCTTCTCCTTCTCTCCGGGTTCATCTTCGGATTCTTCCTTTTGAGTTCCGGACCGATAGGCTTTCAATACGGCGCTGAGATAACGCACCCTGCACCGGAGGGCACGTCGAACAGCCTGCTTCTGGTGATGGGCCAGATATCCGGCATAGTCTTCATATTCCTGATGGACGCGCTCAAATCGCCTCAAGGCTCGATGACGATCTCGCTTCTCGGTCTCATCGGTCTAATGATACTCTGCGTCATACTTTCCTTCTTCCTTCGCGAATCGCCCGTTCACGACGCTACAAGAAGATAAAACCATGGGAACGGGCCTTTTTACAAACAAGGGGCATAAGCCGTCCAGAGAACAAATCATGCAATCTCTGGGACGTGCATCCGGATTGTGGGATGAACTTCTCTCTTTTATCAAGAGGAGTTACCAAATCGAAGGCGAGTTCAAATACTACGGGGTAAAGACGGGCTGGGCGTACAGGGTCCACAAGGCCGGAAAAGCCCTTATCATGCTTTTCTTCGAGACTAGCGGGCTTATGGCGCAAATCGTTTTGAATCCTGCACAAACCGAGAAAGCCCTTCTTTCGGGTCTCAGCCCTCAAACGACCGCAATGCTCAAGGGTGCGAAAGCCTACCACGATGGACGTTGGCTCTTCATCAACCTCAAAACCGACAAAGAGCTTGAAGACTTAAAGAAACTCCTTTTGGTTAAGAGAAAACCGGTCGGAAAGTAATCCATGGATAACAAAATCCTTGACTGGCTCATGCAGGGCGATGCTTCCATCCGGTTCCAGACGATGCGGGATATCCTCTGTCTGAATCCTCGTGAAATCAAAAAAGAGCAAGCCAGAATCGCGCTGGAGGGTTGGGGCGCAAGACTCCTCTCCCTTCAAAACCAAGGTGGGGGATGGGGCGCCGGCATCTACATCCACAAATGGACATCAACAACCTATACCATGCTTCTTTTGCGCGACCTCGGACTTGAACCGAAGCATCCACAAGCAGTCAAGGGCGCAAGGCTTCTTCTCAACGAGGGGTTTTACAAAGACGGCGGAATAAACTACTTCGGCTCTCTCGACCATTCCGAAGTAGGCGTTACGGGGATGATCCTTTCCATACTCTCTCACTTCCAGCTTGAGGACGAAAGGCTGCATTCGATTGCGCAATTCCTAATCTCTCAGCAACTCGATTACGGAGGATGGTTCTACCTCTCTCCTCAGGGCAGAACCGATGTTTGTTTTCACACCACTATTTGCGTCCTCGAAGGGCTCAGGGAGTATGAAAAGTGGGAGCCGCAAAATCCAAGGGTTGTCTCGCAAAGTCTTGCCATGGGCCGCGAGTTTCTCCTGAAGCACGAGCTCTTCAAGATCGAGGGAACAAACATGCCAGTACATCCCTCTTTTGTGAAATTTGCTTTCCCGACTCGCTATCGCTACGACGTGATGCGTGCCCTCGATCATCTTCAGGAATGCCGTGCCAGAAAAGACCCCAGGATGGAGGATGCTATCAGTCTTCTAATCTCAAAGCGTAGGAAGGACGGCGCCTGGCCGCTAGGGCCTCGCTGGCCGGGCAGAACTCATTTCGAGATGGAGGAACCCGGCAAGCCCAGCCGCTGGAACACCCTGCGGGCGCTCAGAATACTTAAATGGTGGAATAATGAATGAACAAATCTTTACCCAGCGAGTAATCGAATTGATCAAAAGAATACCTTGCGGCAAGGTGGCGACGTACGGCCAGATAGCGACAATGGCTGGTGACCCTTACGGTGCAAGACAGGTCGTGAGGGTTCTCCATACATGCACCGCTAAGGCCGGCCTGCCCTGGCACCGGGTCATCAACTCCAAGGGCACCATCTCCCTGACAGGTCAGGGTTACCTCGAGCAGCGCTCGCTCCTCGAGGGGGAGGGTGTGCACTTCGACTCCGACTCGAAGATTGACTTCGACCGCTTCCTCTGGAAGCCGTAAAAATTCTGAAAGTATCAAATTAGCTAGATGGGGATAAGGATTATATTGCACATTTAAGACTTAGGTAATTTACCTCTGATCTTGCTCTTTTCTCGAATGTTATAAGCCGCAAGACTGGTTAAGGACATTCAGTTAAGCAAGTTAGTAGTGGAGTAATGAAACATTGCCAAAACCAAGTCAATTCTCAGAAAGCTCCGAATGGTTATGGATTTAGGATATTACTTCTCGACAAGCAGCTTGGAAACCAAGTCGTCTGTCGTTACCCCATCAGCCTCTGCTGCGAAGGAGGTCACAATTCTGTGTCTCAGCACCGGGTGTGCCATCGCCTTCAAGTCTTCATCGCCGGGTGTAAGCTCGCCGCGAAGAATCGCGCGGGCCTTTGAACCGAGAATCAGATACTGCGACGCTCGCGGGCCTGCACCCCAGCTTACGTACGAGTTGATGTAGTCGAGTTTATTCCCCTTGTTCGGCCTAGTCTTCGCTACGAGAGCGACCGCATCCTTTATCAAGGCGTCCGAAACAGGCACGCGGCGCAGAAGCCCCTGGAATGCAAGAATATCCTCCTTCGAAACAACCTCGCCGAGTTCCGGCAGATAAGCCGAGGTTGTCTCCTTTACTATTTCCTCTTCCTCTTCCTGAGCAGGATAATCGACCTGTATCGAAAACATAAAGCGGTCAAGCTGCGCCTCAGGCAGAGGATAGGTTCCCTCCTGCTCGATAGGGTTCTGGGTCGCAAGAACTGTGAAGGGCAGATCCATTGGATAAGTAACACCGCCTACAGTTACCTTTCTCTCCTGCATGGCTTGAAGAAGTGCGGCTTGGGTTTTAGGCGGAGTACGGTTGATTTCATCCGCAAGGAGAATATTGGCAAATACCGGTCCCGGTAAGAACTTCATTGAACGTTTTCCGGTTCGTTTTTCCTCCTGGAGTATCTCTGTTCCAGTGATATCGGCGGGCATTAGATCAGGTGTAAACTGAATTCTGTTAAAACTTAAACCTAGCACCCTTGCCAAGGTATTGACTATAAGGGTTTTAGCAAGACCAGGCACTCCAATAAGAAGACTGTGGCCTTCACACAGGAGAGATATTAGTATTCTCTCTACAACGGTTTTTTGTCCGACAATAATCTTTCCGAATTCTTTATCCAGACGTTCTCTTGCTTCACGTAAACGTCGTAAAAGAACGCGATCGGATTCAGATCCTGTGGATAAACGCGTTTTTTTTTCTTCTTTCATTTTATTTAAGTTACGTTTCATATAACTTTAGAAGGTTTTCCACCATTTCTGAGAAGTTATTCACACCGAGTGTTGGCAAATTGATGTTTTTAAATGTAAGTTGCATTATTCCTTTCCCTTTTTTTGTTTGTTTAACCCACATCGTGGATATTCTTTTCGAAGTCGGAAATTTTGGATAATCGACGCTGATGGCGATCTCCCTCAAAGGATGCTTCAAGCCAAGCGGTAATCATGCGCTGAGCCATCAACTCGTCAACCAAATCGGCGCCTATACAAAGAACGTTAGAATTATTGTGTCGCTTGGACATCTCTGCGTCCTTTGCTGAACAAACTCGTGCTGCCCTTATACCGTTTACTTTATTTGCGGCTATTGACATGCCTATTCCTGTTCCACATATAAGAATGCCAAGGCTTCCTTCATTCTTTGATATTGCCCGGGCTACAGAAATGGCATAATCGGGGTAATCCGATGTCGTCAAATTGTCCGTACCCAGGTCTTCCACCTCATATCCTTTTGACGCAAACCAGTCCTTAAGATAGCTTTTTAATGAAAAACCCCTATGATCAGATCCTATTACAATTTTCATAAGTCACAAAAATAATACATACTTAAGTGGCGGCGGAGGGGATCGAACCCCCGACACGCGGATTATGATTCCGCTGCTCTGCCAACTGAGCTACGCCGCCGGAAGCGAAAAGAAATTCTACTCGGAGTCAGGTTTTTGTCAATCTTACAACCCCAAAAAGTTACTCCCAAACTTTTTGGGACTATAGTCTATTATGAGTTTTGTCGCAATATTGTTTACCTTAATAACCATTCCACAAGGCGGCTGGGTAAGAAATTATGGGTGGAGTGGATTGGACATAGGTGAGTCGGTAAGACAAACTTATGATGGAGGTTACATAGCAGGTGCTATTTCCATTGAATCTGATGCTGATACTGCTCCTGTACGTTTTTTTGTTGATCAAAACAAAATCCAATGGAGATACAATTTGGACACATATCTACGATGGTGGTGGTACTCGTGATGTGGACTGTTGTTGCATTCATCAAACTAAAGATGGAGGTTACGTTATTTTTGGTGCCTCTGCTTCATTCGGAGGAATTTGGTCACTTAAGACGGATGACAAAGGCGATACCTTATGGACACGAATTCTTCAAGGTGAGAATCAACATTACGGTGTGAATTCAGGTGAACAAACCACAGATGAAGGCTACATTATTACAGGTTGTGGCTATTTTGAAAATAGCTATATCGGTCTCCTTCTCCTCAAGACCGACTCCCTTGGCTATGTAGGTATTACTGAACCCGTAATACCACCTGTCCAATCCGACTGGCAGGTAGTTTCTCCGGTCGGCCCAACTGTTACTTTGAGGTATGAAAAACAGCCCCAGGGGTTTCACGCCCTTATGTTCGACGCTTCGGGCCGCAAGGTAGATGAGATTGGCTCTTCCTTAACCTCAGGAGAAATTGTCTGGGGTGAGAGCTTCGGGCCGGGCGTCTACTTTGTGAGGGTTGAGTCCTCTCACCCTTCCACGAAAAAGATTGTATTAATCAGATGATGCCTTGGAAAATGTCGCTTTTTCTGACAGAAACGTCCGCCTGTCCCTAAAATCGAGTGTAAATGGTTTTTATAGACCTAATGCACCACAAGAACCGGGCATGTAGCTTTGTCCAGAACGCGCAACGAGGTGCTCCCGAGTGCCTCGAGTTCTTTGCCGTGGAGTCCCCTTGAACCGAGTATAACGAGATCGAAACCGTCTTCTTCAATCAATCTCAGAATCGCCTCATCGGGCCTCTCGTCGAACACGAGCCTCTCGGTCGGTTCTATAGCTGTGCCTTTGAACACCTTTGCTGCCGCGTCAAGTATCTTGCGACCGTCCTCATGAAGCGCATCCCTTACCTCAGGATGGATGTCCACCGAGTACAAAGGAGGAATATAGGCTGCATAGAGAATGGTTATCTGCGATTGCATGCACGCGGCAATATCTCTTGCAGTCTGGGCCGCCCTTAGCGAGTTATCGGAGCCGTCGACGGCTACGAGAATCTTAGTAAACATGTGCTATCCTATTTAAACTACGTGGCAAGTCAAGAACACTGAAGTACTGCACCACCGCGTATTCGGCTTTCCTTCATCGCGAGCAGAACTTCGTTGGCATCTTCAAGACAGAAGACCTCTACCTCGGTTTTTACAGGTATTCTTGCCGAAAGTTCAAGGAGTCTTCTTACGTCCTCGTGCGTGCTGTTCGCCACAGATAGGAGCTTGCGTTCGCCGTAGATCAGTTCGTAAGGGAATGCAGGGATATCGGACATCGTTATGCCGGCAAGAGCGAGCGTTCCGCCTGGCTTTAAATGCCCAAGAGCTTGAGGAACAAGCGAGCCAGCCGGAGCGAATATTATGCCTCTATCCAAACGTTCCGGTGGGTCGTCATCGGCTGCGCCTGTCCATTCGGCGCCCAGACCCTCAGCAAGTTCGCGATTTCCCTTTGTTCTTGAGAAGACAAACACCCTTAGCCCTAGGTAGTTCGCTATTTGGATCGTTACGTGGGCCGAATTGCCGAAACCATACAATCCCAATATCTCCCCTTCCCTTGCTCCTGAGAGCGCTAGTGCGCGGTACCCGATTACTCCTCCGCACATTAACGGTGCTGACTGGGCATCGCCTAGCCCATCCGGTATTCTGTAGGCTGAATCCGACGGCGCAACGACGTACTCCGCATAACCGCCGTCAACGTGGTAGCCTGTAAATCTCGAACCCGAGCACAGATTCTCCAAACCTTTTTTACAAAACTCGCATTTACCGCACGTTTCGTAAAGCCAGGGCACTCCTATCCGCTCTCCCAATCTCTCTTCCGAAACACCTTTTCCAACCTTGTCAATCCTTCCTACAATCTCGTGGCCGGGAATCAGCGGAAGCCTGGGCAGAGCGAGGTTGCCTTCAACGGTATGCAGATCCGTATGGCACACTCCACAAAAGGAGACCTTTAGTCGTACTTGACCCTCAGCGGGCTCAGGTAAAGGCATTTCAGCAAGCTCTAAAGGTCTCGACTCCGCAGGCGCTGGTTTTTTTAGAATCATCGCTCTCATAATGTTCAAGCATAACTCGCTCAATCCCCAAGTCAAGCTTGACATGCAATTTCTTTCTCCTAAACTAGGAAAATGATTCGTTTAATCCTTGTGATAATTGTCTGCGTTCTTGACGGGACAAGTTTCGGCAGACTTTCAGAAAGATGGGTGGATGAAGCAAGGGAGGAGGGTTGGCGAATCGATACGACCGATGAGTTGGTTTTTGAAAGAACGATGCAGGATTTTGGGCGCTATCTTGAGACTTCAGTTGGAGAAAGAAAACTTGGCCGCATCGCAAGGAAGGTCGAAACCCCCTACGATCTCTCTCGGGCGTTGGATAAGGTAACGGGCAAACGGTTCGGCGAGCACTATCCCTCATTCTACGCGTGGTCTGAATCTGAAAGTTTCATCCTTGATACAACCTGGCTTTCGCGCAAGAGCGAGCATTTCCTGTTTCTTTACCATCCGGGAAGCAAGGCAGCGCAGGATATAAGTTTAATTGAAATGGCGGCGGAGCAGGCTTTCAACCAAATCTCAGCCATCCTTGGCGCGGATTCTCAGGAATACTCAAGACTTGAAAGAATAGTGATGACGGGTGATACAACGCCATACTACACCGCAGGCAGGATTCCTGTAAGGCTTCATCACGACCGAAGGTCCATAGGAGGGTTCGAGGAGTCCTCAGGAGGCCAGACCGGCTTCAGACCCGTATGGTTTGGCGACACGGTAGGCTATGCCTTGTGGATAAACCTCGGATATCCGGGACCTGCAGGGCTTTTCGGAATTCCTCATGAAACCGCGCATGCGCTCGCTCTCCTTTACCTCTCTGATGAATCCAAGCTCTCCGAGATTCTCAGTTCAGACCCCTATGTCAACTCCAACAAGCTTCGCTCGGCAGTCCTTCCCGACGACCTCTTGAGACTAGAAGGCTGGGCATACATGGTTCAGAACAACTACTCCGCATATGTTCGCCTTGCACTCTGGCGCTCCTCCAGAGAGGCTGTGGCTTCAGCCATTCCTCAATTCGGATTCCCCGATTGCTTCAATTTGCTTAACGGCGAGGTTTCAAAGACCGCTCTCGAGCGCACGCTTTCCGTTCTCGGCATGGAGAAATCGGTTAACTATGCCGAGAGGATGCGGTACTTCTTCTCAGCAGCCGATATGATTCGTTTTCTTTACGAGCGCTACGGCGGAGAAAAGCTCGCACGTTTTCTTTCCGACCAGCGCGAACCCATGGAGGCGCTTTATGCTGTCTATGGGCTAACGCCTTACGCGCTCGAGGAGGCATGGAGAAAGGATGTTGTTTCTGAGTAAAAAAAATGCCCAGGGTAACGAAGCTTGGTACGTCTATATCCTTCAATGCTCGGATGGTTCCTTCTATGCAGGCGTGGCAAAGGACGTTATTGCCAGACTTCGAGAGCACAACTCCGGCAAAGGCGCGCGCTACACTCGAAGCCGTCGTCCCTGCCTCCTGCGGTTCTTCGAGCGCCATCCATCGCGTTCGAGCGCACAGACCGAGGAAGCACGCATCAAACAAATGACGCGCGAGGAAAAGCTTGCATTCTTGAGCCGCTGTCCTGTCGAATAAGTTCCCACAGCTTTCCTTGAGCATCCTCACTTCCCTTAGATTCCCTGCTTTACAGAATCCTTGACAAAGAAGTTGATTATCATATCATCCTCTGTCTGACTAACACCCGGAGGTTTGAATCGACATATTCAGGATTCAAGCAGTCCATAGCTTTCCAAAGGCGTTGTAGAGGTGATATATGCAAGTGAGGCCTTATCTTGCCTTTCTTTCAGGGCTGCTCGCTCTCTCAGTCGCATGTCCGTCAAGGAGGGGGCCTGTGCATGATAACGACAGTTTTCGGCTAATCATTCTCAACGAAAACTGGATGAGCCGGAATCTTGGCTACGAGGCCGACCACGCGCTATCCATAATCAAAGCGCTCGATACATCCAGTCCACTCTTTACCATAAGTCTAAAAGAAATGGAACATTACGATTGGAACAGACAACAAATTACCCTGACCGATGATGCGACTCAAAGGTTTGCGCAAAGTCTTGAAAAGGCAGGCAGGTTGACAGACGGAGCTGAGAAGTTGAAGAGCCTCAAGAACAGCATGGGGTGGGGGAATCCGCTTCAATCTGCTTTATATACCCGTATCTTTCTTGTCGTATTCAACAAAGAGATCATTTACGGCGGTATCTTCCTGGACGCCACCTCGCAGATGGCTATCAACTACCCTGTTGCACGAGTGCTTCTCGATGATGGCAAAGCCGTTATATCGCTTCTTCCCATTCACATCCCGTTCGTGAATGAGGACCCGGTCGACTCTCGAGGCAATATGCGCGGGCTTGCAGTGACCGATGAGGCCAAAGCAGATATCGAGGCGTTGAACAGCAATGACTCGTTCATCGACAAGTGGATAGGCGGTCTGGCTGCAAGTCCGGTGGCTCAAGAACACCGCAAGATGCTCAGGAATCCAATGATCAAAAGGGTTTTGGAAGCCTCGGGCAAAATCGAAAAGTGACATAGCGTCTAAGGTCATCCCGGAAAAGCAATCGTTCTGGGGAACAAGGAAGGCGATTCCTCTATTGACAAACATGTCTTAAGGGCTATCATTTTTCATATAAATCCAACCGGAGGCGCGTAAGATGAAAAAAATCTTCATTACATTTTTTGCCGCTATCGTGGGGGCTTTGGCAGTGGAGTGGGATATTGAGCAGGTAACACCTGCATCCGAGCCCTACAACTTCTATCCTGTGCTTGCTCTTGATGATCAGGGATTCGCATACATCCTCTATTATCAGTGGAACGAAACACCCGAACTCAGGGTGGCATCCAATGCAACCGGCGCATGGAAGACGAGACGGGTTACACACTTGACCGAGGCTTTTGGAGATATTTTCAGCATCGATGTCGACTCAAAGGGTCATCCCTATGTCACTTACATGGACTCGGCAGGTCCGGGTAAGTACGACATATTCCTGGCAACAGATACCACGGGCATGTTCGTCGCGGAGAATCTTACGGATGACGAAGCCTACCAGTCCTCGCCGGTTCTGCGTCTTTATCACAACTATAACCCCCATCTTATTTACGTATCCGAGATGCAGCTCTGGTTTGGAATCGACAACGGGTTCGACTTCTACAACGAACAGGTATGCGATAACTATCTCCAGGAAGAATGGTACGTCGGAAGCGATTACGCGCTCGACCCGGAGGGCGGCGGTTCGGCATTCTACATTGGTGATGACGGTTTCTTGTGGTGTGCATCTACAGGTGTCCCCCTTGCCTCAAGCTTGCCCCTTTGGGCTATGCACAAGTTGACCGATACGGAAAGCTTCTGGCCTTCTGTGCATAGCGAGTTCTTCACGATGCATGTAGCGTACGTATCCGGGATATATCCCAATAGAATCCATTACATCAGCGGTTCGGGCATGGACTGGGTTGATGAACCCGCCTCCACCGAAGGCCTGGAGGAAACTATGAACGAGCGGCCGTCTATCGCGCTCGGGGCAGATTACGACCCGCACATCGTCTGGATGCGGTCGCTGCAAGTAAACGACACGGTATGGCAGTACGATCTCTATTACACGCACAAAACCCAGTCGGGCTGGGTCGAAGAGGCGGTAACATCCACGTCGGAGAGAGACGAGAAGCCGGGCTACGGACACTACTTTGCGATAGACTCCAAGGGCTACGGTCACATAGTCTGGTCTGCGCCCGACTCCGTTGACTGGATAGACCACATCTTCCATGCAAAATCCAGGACACCGATTGCGACAGGTATAGTCGAGACCCCACTGCCCCCTAGTAATTCCCTCTCCATGTTTGCAGACGGGTCTCGAATCCGTTTCGAACTTGCCTACTCCTCCATTATCCGCCTCTCGCTCTACGACGCTTCAGGCAGAAAAGTTCAGGATATCGCCACCGGTTTCTACCCCGCCGGTCAGAACGAGATTACCGTCAACTCGAGCGCTCTTCCAACAGGCGTATACTTCGCAAGGCTCGAATCGCAAATGGGTTTTGTGAATGCGAAATTCGTGATAACACGCTGAGAATCAGGACGAGGCATGCCTTGTCCTCTTCAGAAACTCAACCGAGGAGGTTGACATGAAAAAAACGGTTTTTCTGGTCTTTTCATTAACCGCTCTATTGACAGCGGTTGAATGGAACACCGTGCAGATAACGCAAGAAAATTACGACGCATTCTCTCCTGTTCTGGCTCTTGACCATGCAGGAAAGGCAAGGATTCTCTTTATTCAATGGGGTGAGGAGAGCGCCTTTCTTAAGACGGCTTCAAACGCCACAGGCTCATGGAGCATCAAGAATGTGGCGCAGGTTAATGAAGCCGAAGTATACAGCATAGATGTTGACGAACATGGAAACAGCCACGTGGCGTATTTTGATTACTTGATTGAAGATAATTACGATATCTTTTACGCAACCGATAAGGAAGGGTCATTCGCATCCGTCAATCTCACGGATGACGGTCTGTTGCAGGTGGCGCCGGTTCTCAAGATAGACCGCGAAGGCGCACCGCATATCATCTACGTTCAGGCAGACGAGGTAAATGCGCAGCTGTACCATGGATGGTTAGAAGACGGCGAGCTGAAAGGCGCGGAGAAGATCACAACAAATCTTTATCAGGACGACTACATCGGTTACGACATGGTTTTTGACCCATTGCATGGCGTGCACGTTTTCTATATAGGAGACGACACCTACCTCTGGAAAGCGACATCCGGCGAGCCCGCATGGCTTAAGGAAAAGATCAACTCTCTTTCAAGCGAGTGGCCTTCGGCTGTAGCCGATCCAATGGGATCTCTTCACGTTGCATACGACGCCGACAGAGCAAGCATTCATTACACCACGAATGCGAGCGGAACCTGGCAGGATGAGATAGTAACCGACAACGCTCCGGAGGGAGGCGGGGACTGGAGACCGAATCTTGTGCTCGACAACCTTTTCGGGTATCACGCGGTAGGCAAGCCCCATATCGCCTGGATCCGCTATGGCTCCGATTACTGGGGAGATTTATGGTATTCTACAAAGCCCGATGCGAACTGGGCGGAGGAGGCGATAACCTCTGAGCCTGGCAAGGATGAATGGCCCGGTTTCGGCCGCTACTTCGCCATAGATGCCGAAGGCTACGGACACATAGTCTACGATTATCCTGACTCCGAAGAAATATGGCAGATAATGTACGCCAAGAGCAAGGAACCTATTGCAGAACCGGTCGCTATAGCTGAAGATCCGCCCCGAAACCTCTCGCCCTCCCTTTCGATTTGCGGCGCCCAAATCCGCTTCAGCATTCCCCAATCCTCATTCATCCGCCTGACCCTCTACGATGCTTCGGGCAGGATGGTAAAAGAACTGGCCTCAGGTACTTACCCAGCAGGTCAAAATGAGATTGGCGTCAACTCTAGCGCTCTTCCAGCAGGCGTGTACTTCGCAAGGCTCGAATCGAACAATGCATCCGTGAACGCGAGGATGGTTTTAATCAAGTAGATTTCAAGTGAAAACGAAAAGGGCGCACCAGGCGCCCTTTTTTAATCTTTAAGTTATTCTACCAGGATACTACTTCTAAAGCCGGACGCCTGGAGGCCTCCGCTTCTCTCGATTTGAAATCCCTTCTGCCTGCGGTTACAGTTTCTTCCTTAGCCCTAAGCATTATTCCGTTGTTAGGCTGACCGGTTCTCCAGTTCTGAACAATAGAAGTAATGTCGAAATAGAGGTATCCGACTTGAGAAGCGGTGTCAAGGTATGATGTATTGTAAAGCGATGAAGGTTCCGAGCCTGGTTTTACGTTGACGCCCTGCCAGTCTTGAGTTATCTGGTATACGGCTATATTGCAGTTGTCGCCTTCACTGTACTCGCGCCAGAGCTTTATTCGCGCGCGCTTGAACGTTTCTCCTGAAGGTATTACAGGGTCCTGGAACTTGATGAAAGCGTGAAAGAACCCCTGCCATCCTGGATCGTAACCCACAAGAATATACTGGGCTGTTGAAAAACTGCTGGCTGAATCGATGCTGAGCGTGTAGGTGTCATCGTTAGCGTCAAGAGACTGGAAGTTGACCTCGACCGTAAGCTCAATAGAAGCCGTATCTGACAAGGACTCCGCGTTGGTAGCCACAATCCTTACAGTATCATAAGCCGTTGTCCACAGGAACTCGGGCGCTGTCCAGACAGCCGAATCGCCCAATCCTTCTATAGTTCCGAGTGATGCGCTCCAACTATAAGTAACGCCTGTAGTGTCATCTACCAAGCAGTGAAGAACAGTTGTCTGTTCGGGTTTAAGTGTCGTTTCATCCGCAGTGAGCTCTGTAATGTTCACGGGCGAAGGTTTTGCGCAGGAAATAAATCCTGCGATTATCGCACAAGCCGATATTATAATAAGGCTGCGTTTCATTCTGCCTCCTTCTATACGTTTTTTCGTTCAGCAAGCGTTTCTTGGGGTCGCTTACTGAGGCGTTTTCGAAACAGTTATAACATACGGTTCAAGATAATTGTAAGCAACCTCGCCTTTGCCCCACGAAGGGTAGAACCCTGTTTCGTCCGTAACCTCAAGGAACCATGTCCCGGCGTCGAAGGGCATAGTTTTGTAAGGTGTTATAAGATCGATGACCGCTAGAGTATCCCTTACTTCCTTGAAAAGAGAGCCGTCGGGTTTAATAAGCTTCAATACAGGTTTCGCGTCTCCTCCAATCCTTTCCACCTTGATGTAAAGTAGAGTTGTGTCTTCTAACTCGAATTCGTAATAATCCGGAAGCGAAAGCATGGGCTCGACGGAGTCTGAGAAAGCGTCGCAGAGGTAGGAGCCGTCGTGAGGGAATCCCAATTCAAGAGGAGTCGCGTTCGCCGTATCATCATCAGGCTCGAAAGGGTCATTTATTTTTGTTTTTGAGATTTCTACGCTGTAGGTGAAGCGGTCGGTATCTGGGTCGCCATTTTGCGTAAGCCTAAGGTAGTAAAGCTGGTTGGACTTTGACGCAATCCAGGCCGCAGGTTCAAGCTCCGAATTCCTGGAATCCACAAGGAGAGCAAGGTCTTTTGACGTTAAAAGCTCCGCTCTAAGATAAAATCCCGCCTTCTTTGGCTCTATAAGCTTGACTTTAATGAGCAGTATCGAGCCGAAGTTTTTATCGGAACCGATGCCGAAATGGAACACCTCTGCGGAATCCGTTGCAGGTACGGTAACCTGATAGGTATAGGGCAGAGTGACATTCCAGGCGCTGTCGATGGAGTTGTTGTTCGTCGGATCGGGGAGAGGTGGTGGCTCGACATTGCAGCTGGTTCCTAAAATGAAGGATGCAGCTGGAAGGAGGAAAAGAATCAAGGTTTTTACGAATCTCAAATATCTCGACATCAACTTATAGCATAAGCCATACTCAAAGTTTGTCAAGATTCTTTTAACCAAAAGCCTTTGACTCAACAAAGTACAATATCTATAGAAGAGACTTGACAGACTTGCTCGAATAGTCTATAATAATCTAGTCGAAAATAGTCTTCTCCAGAATAGAGAAGAATCTTCAATAAGTGAGCCCGGGGTTGCAGGTGGTTCTTGAGATACAACTGCTCTTGA
>JAAYVC010000101.1 GCA_012517375.1 bacterium
AAAGACTCCAACTACAAAAAGTACTACGGTGACTAAAAATCTTGGAGGTTCTGTCAATCTGGGCTACACGTTCAACAAACCATCGGGTTTCAAATTGGGTTTCCTCAAGCACCTCAAATTTAAGAATGATGTAACGGTTAATGGTACTTTAAGTTACAATCAAACAATTAACGAAAACAAAATCGATACTACGCAAAACACTACAACAGGCAATCTTTCCGGAAACATTCAATGCTCTTATGCCTTCTCCGAAGCGTTTGACGGAGGTCTGACGGTCTCAGTCAACCGTCAGACCGGAAAAACGGGCGGAGTAAAGAATAATACCGACAGAACCGATTACGGAATCGATCTGTTCGTCGTATTTAAGTTCTGATGAAGAAACTGTCGAATGAAGGAATAGCGATAATTGTTCTAGCCGTTCTTCTTGTTGCAGCAATTTCGATAGGCTTTATCCGCAGGATTCCTAAAGGGAAAATTGAACTCGAACCAAGTACTACTATATCCGAGAAGATTGATCTCAACAAAGCGGATGCAGATGAGCTTATGGAACTTCATGGAATAGGCCCCGGTCTTGCATCAAGAATCATCGCTTACAGGGACACTCACGGCCTTTTTTCCTCACTAGAGAGTCTGTTGAACGTACCGGGAATAGGTTCGGCTAAACTTGAAGACATCAAGCCCTATCTCGAGGTTCCTTGATGAAAAAGCAAGGGATATAAAAAATGTCGCGTATCATGGCTGTCGATTTAGGTAAGAAGAGGGTCGGCATCGCTTTTTCAGATGAATCAGCGCTTCTTTGTATCGACGCTTTTTCAATAGAAATTCGCGACGACAAGGATTTTGTAAAACAGATAACCGAGATAATCAAACGTCACAATGTTGGAGAAATAGTGGTTGGATATCCAATAAACTTAAAGGGTGAACGTACCGAGACCACACGCTGGGCCGAACGCATATACTGCATTCTCAAGGAGAAATATGAATTCCCTGTAAATCTGCTTGATGAACGAATGACTACGGCTCTAGCCGAACGTTTCGTACCCTCTAACGAGCGGAAAAAAGATAAATCAAAGGTGGATGCGGTTGCCGCTTCCCTCCTTCTGGCCGACTACCTGAGGCAGCGCATAAATGTCTAGCAAAAAAATAGCTATCGCTTTTGCATTCGCCTGTGTTATTCTCCTATCCTGCGCTAAACCTCATGAAACCTCTTCGAAGGAGGTTATGTTCGAGGTTCGTTCAGGAGAAACAACCTCGCGTATTGCAGAAAGACTGGATTCTTTGAATGTAATAAAACATCCTAAGTTATTAAAAATTAAGGCAAAACTCAGAAACCTTGACAGAACTCTTAAACAAGGCATCTACCGCCTCCACATGAACATGAGTGAAGATTCGGTTCTTGTTGTTCTGGCTTCAGGCAGCATCGCTACTGTTACAATCACGATACCAGAAGGAATGACTTTAAGCCAGATAGCAATGAAGCTGGACTCGGCTGGGCTTGTAAATAAAGACACTTTTCTTAGACTCGCCTGCGACAAAAAACTCCTTGAGGAATTTAATATTCCTTTTCAATCTTTTGAAGGCTGTTTGTTTCCTGATACATACAAATTTCCAGTAGGTATTGAGCCCCAGGATATATTACGGATGATGGCCAAAAGGTTTTTCGAGGTTTCTGAACCCTTTTTGAGGAACTCCAGTCTTGACACTATTCTTATACTGGCTTCTATTGTAGAAAAAGAGGCTTATCTTGACAAGGAAAGGCCAATTATAGCTTCCGTTTTCCTTAACCGTCTCAGAAAGGGAATGAAGCTTGAAAGCTGCGCAACCATAGAATACGCTTTACCGGAACATAAGGAAAGCTTGACTTACTCCGATTTACGGGTAAATTCACCATACAACACGTACATGAACGTCGGTTTGCCTCCAGGCCCTATTTGTTCGCCGGGCAAGGCTTCTCTTGAAGCTTCGGCGCGGCCTAAGGAAACAAAGTATCTGTTCTTTGTATCCAAGGGTGACGGGTCGCATTATTTTTCTCAAACCGCAGAAGAACACGAAAAAATGAAACTCATATTGAATCGTAAATCCGGAAAATGAAAACCAAGGAGCCTTGATGGGACGCATAATCTTCTCGATTAATCCGGGAGGAGGGTCAACAAAGGTTGCTCTCTACGAAGACGAAAGGGAAATGAGGAGTGAAAGCATAAGGCATTCAACCGAAGAACTTGCTAAGTTTTCATCGACAATTGAACAGCTTGGATACAGAAGCAGCATGATCAACAGCCTTCTTGATGCATGGAGAACGGATAAATCAATACTTTCCGCCGTTGTAGGCAGGGGAGGGCCTTTCAAACCGCTTGTATCTGGTACATACAGAGTTAACGAAAAGATGCTGTCTGATATTCGAGAAGGTCGTGTAGCGGCAGATCATCCTTCAAATCTAGGTGCGCTTCTGGCATACGAAATGGCACAGCCCCTCGGAATACCCGC
Organism: bacterium; assembly: GCA_012517375.1. Lineage (NCBI taxonomy): Bacteria > bacterium. The sequence continues at coordinate 2,485 of JAAYVC010000101.1, forward strand.
ATTCATTGTTGACCCTGTTTCTGTTGATGAGTTTATTCCTGAATCTCGCATATCAGGTTTGCCTGAGATAGAAAGGCGGTCGCTCTCACATGCCTTGAACATGAAGATGGTCGGCCGCAAGGCGGCTTCCCGGCTTGGTAAAAAATACCAGGAGCTGAATCTTGTTATTGTCCACCTCGGGACGGGCATTTCCATAGGCGCACATCGCAAAGGCCGCCAGATAGACGTCAACAATGCGAACGATGGAGGACCTATCGCTCCGCAGCGCACCGGTTACCTCCCGGTAACGCAGCTCGTGAAGCTGTGCTTTTCCGGCAAATACGATCAGAAAACCCTTATGAACAAGATAACCAAGGAAGGAGGCCTTCTTGCTCATCTCGGTTCCGATCATGCACAGGAGCTTTATAGAAAAGCCCAGGATGACGAAAAAGTAGCCTTGGTCCTCAGGGCAATGGTGCAGAGCATAGCAAAGGAGATTGCAGCCCAGGCGGCTGTACTCTCAGGCGAAATCGATGCTATTGTAATTACAGGAGGGATGGCGTATGAACCAAAACTAGTCGAAGACGTCTCGAATAAAGTGAAATTTATAACACCAACCATTCTTGTCTTCCCAGGCGAGGACGAGCTTGAAGCGCTTTCCTTAGGCGCGCTGCGCGTTCTTACCGGCGAAGAGGAGGCAATGACTTATGAGTGAAAAAAAGTTTTTATCAGGAGATGAAGCTGTAGCGCGAGGAGCATGGGAAGCGGGATGCCATGTCGCAGCTGCCTATCCTGGCACTCCTTCGACAGAGATACTTGAGGCCATTTCTGCATATAAGGAGATTTATTCCGAGTGGTCAACTAACGAGAAGGTAGCCTACGAAGTAGCCTTGGGAGCCTCGATGGCCGGCGCACGTTCGTTGTATGCATCCAAGCACGTCGGGTTGAACGTGGCTGCGGATCCTTTCTTTTCATCTGCCTACATCGGTTCGCACGGCGGACTCGTTATCATCACTGCGGACGACCCTTCAATGCATTCATCCCAGAACGAGCAGGACAACCGATACTACGGCATTGCCGCCAAGGTGCCGGTGCTTTGCCCTTCCGATTCGAAGGAGTGCAGGGAGTTCACCAAACGTGCCTTTGAAATATCTGAACGATTTAATGTTCCTGTCATCGTTCGTCTTACAACCCGCACTGCGCACGCAAGCGGTGTGGTGGAATGCGAGCCGCGCAATGAGATTCCAATAAAGGGTTACGAAAAGAATATCTCCAAGAACCTCATACTTCCCATGTTTGCACGAAAGCTGCATGCATCGCTTGAAGAGCGCATGAAGGCCCTCAAAGAGTATTCGGAAACATCGGATATCAACTTAATTGAAAAGGGAAAGGATGATGTAGGTATCATCTCCGACGGAGTGGCATATACCTATGCAAAAGAAGTTTGGCCTGACGCCTGGTTCCTAAAGCTCGGGATGATGCATCCTCTTCCTGAAAAACTTGTCAGGGAGATTGCGTCAAAGGTTCATAAAATCTATGTAGTCGAAGAAAACGATCCGATTATTGAAACCGAGGTCAAAGCGTTTGGAATCTCCTGCATCGGCAAGGAGGTAGTTCCTCGTGTTCTTGAACTCAACCCTGACCGACTTCAAGAAGCTTTCTTCGGAAACAAACCTTCGACCGTAGACCCGGGTGAATTGCTCAATAGACCGCCGGCGTTGTGTCCCGGATGCACACACAGACCTGTGTTTCACATTCTATCCAGGATGAAACCGATAATCACAGGCGATATCGGATGCTATACGCTGGGTGCCCTTCCGCCTCTGAACGCAATGGATACCTGTGTTGATATGGGCGCCTCAATAACCGCCGCGCATGGAATAAGAAAGGCGCTCGATTTTTCTACCGACGAAAAACAGAAAAATCAGAAGGTTGTCGCCGTAATAGGCGACTCGACCTTCTTCCATTCAGGAATGACTGGCCTTGCCAATGCAGTATACAACAAGGCTCCAATTACGATAGTAATCATGGATAACCGCATAACGGCAATGACCGGACACCAGCAGCATCCTGGAACTGGAAAGACCCTCAAGGGTGAAGAAACATTCGAGGCGGACTCGGCGGATGTGACCCGCTCGCTCGGAGTGAGGAAGGTCTGGGTCGTTGACCCATACGACTATAAAGAGACGAAAGAGGTCCTGAAGCAGGCTATGGAAGCGCAGGAGCCTGCAGTTGTCATCACTCGCCGCGCATGTCCGCTTTACGATCGCACACAATGGAAACCGTATTACCTTGTGGATGAGAACACTTGCATCGGATGCAAGATGTGCGTCGGACTTGGTTGTCCGGCAATCAGTTTTATCGCTGACCGCAAGAAATCACACATCAATGAAGTACTATGTACCGGGTGTTCGATTTGCGCCCAGGTTTGCCCGAAAGGAGCTATCCATGCCTCAAAAGACAACTAATATATTCGTAGCCGGAGTCGGCGGTCAGGGAATACTCAAATTCTCGGAGCTTTTGTGCGAGACTGCCATGCGTTCGGGGCTTGACGTAAAGAAATCCGAGATTCACGGCATGGCTCAGCGAGGCGGTTCGGTCACGACACATTTAAGGTTCGGCGAGAAGGTCTACTCGCCTCTCATACCTGAAGCAAAAGCCGATTTTATTGTCGCTATGGAACACCTGGAAGCTTTGCGTCACATCTCTTTCCTTAATCCAGATTCAGGTCGCTTGATTTACGATACTTATGAAATCGCTCCACCAGAGGTATATACAGCTTTGAAACCCTATCCGGATGACCTTGAGATAAGACTGGAGAAATTTGCAAAAAAACGTATTCAGGTTCCCGCATTCGAGATAGCTCGCGAGATGGGAAATGTACGCGCTCAGAACGTTGTCATGCTCGGCTCCCTTTCGGTATTCGTGCCGTTCGAAGAATCGCTTTTCATTGACGTAATACGCTCCGGGTTCCCTGCGAAATTCGCCGAATCCAATCTGAAGGCATTCGAGCGAGGCAGGGAGTTAGCCTCGCATTAATGGATGAAATCTTAAAAAAAGCGCAAGACGCAATCAAGAAGTCGGAAAAACTTATGGTGTTCACAGGGGCCGGGATATCAAAGGAATCCGGAGTGCCTACTTTTCGTGAAGCCGGCGGTTTGTGGGATAAATTCAAAGTCGAAGATTTTGCTACCCTGGAGTCTTTTAAGAAGCGTCCGGTTGAGGTCTGGGAATGGTACAGAATGAGAAGAGACCTTGCAAGGAAGGTTGAACCGAACCCCGCTCATTATGCATGCGCTGAACTGGATAACAATCACGAAGATTTTATGATTGCTACCCAGAATATAGACAATCTTCATTACAGAGCTGGCGCAAAAAGGGTTCTTGAGCTACACGGCAATCTGTTTCGTTCCTACTGCCTTGAATGCGGCTCCAAAGTAGACGAATCTCAGGCCGATCTTGTTGGAGAAGTGCCGGAATGCGTCAAAAAAGGATGCAAGGGCGTGATGAGGCCGGATGTTGTATGGTTTGGAGAATATCTTGATCCAGACGTTCTCGAAGAAACGACAAGATTTGCCTCTGAATGCGATTGCTGCATCGTTATTGGAACATCCGGACTAGTTTATCCCGCGGCTCAACTGCCTTATCTTGCCAAGCGCAATGATGCAGCTATAATAGAAGTAAATCCGGAACCGTCAACAATTACTGCGATTGCTGATTATTTTTTTAAGGAACAGGCTGGAATCATTATGCCTAAGCTTGCTTCAAACTGAATCTTTGGAGGGATTATGAAGTATACATACGGACCTGTGCCTTCAAGGAGGCTGGGCTTATCATTAGGAGTTGACATACTTCCATATAAAACGTGTAGCGTTGATTGTCTTTTTTGCCAGCTTGGAAGAACGTCGAATCTCACTATCAAGAGAGACTCCTTTTTTCCTAAAGAAGATATTCTCAAGGAGGTCATAACAGTATACAAAGCTGAATCGCCTGATTACATTACCTTCTCCGGTTCCGGAGAACCTGCTTTAAATAAGGATATCGGCTGGCTGATTCGCCGGATCAAGGAAGAAACTAACGCGAAGGTCGTGGCGCTGTCGAATTCAACCCTCTTGTGGATGCCGGATGTCAGGGAAGATCTTTCCGCTGCGGATGTCGTTGTGCCATCGCTTGATGCGGGCACTGAGGAGTTCTGGAAAAAAGTGAACAGACCGCACCCTGATCTTGTGTTCGACCGCGTGATTGAAGGTCTTGTCGACTTCTCCAACGAATTTGCAGGCGAACTCTGGGTCGAAATACTTCTTGTAAGGGGAATTAACGACAAGGAGGAGAATTTCGAACCTATCCGAAAGATTCTTTCGCGTATGCACTACCGGAAGATTCAGCTTAACACCGTTGTAAGGCCGCCTAGCGAGAAATCGGCGCTTCCCCTTACCCAGGAAGAGCTTGAAGCGATTGCTAAAACTTTCCCTCCCAACACGGAGATTGTGGCGACCTTCCAGAAAAGAGGCAAACACGTAGGCGCTCAGGGTGACAGGGAGCGTATACTCGATTCTATCTCCAGAAGACCTATGACCGTTAAGCAAATAGAGCAGAGCCTCGGCATACCGTCCGAACGCGCGGAGATGGTTCTTGAGATGCTAGTAGTCGAAGGCGAAGCAAAAGCCACCGTTCACGGGCTTGAGGAGTTTTACGAGGCTGTTCATACGACGTAATCATCGGGGGGGGGGGGAATTCATATTGACAAAAACAATTTCATATATAATATTTGTTAAACAACGGCAACCCGGAGGGGTTATGACAGTTTTTTTCCTGATCGCTTTCTTGCATTCTCAAATTGATTCAATATCTGATACAATAAGCACTGACTCTGTAGCACCTTACAAATTGACCGACTTCAGGCTGCCTGAAAGCGGCGCTATGCGGTTCTCCGTCAATCTCTCCGGTGATATGAGTGGCGGAAGAGCATCTGATTGGGGTTTTGGGTATTCTAGCCCGGATACTTTAGATACTCTTTTCTGAAAAAGTAGTTCAGAAAGCAAGAAAACTACCTCAGGAGGATATTTCTCTATATCCCGGGACAAAGAAAAAATTAGTTATTCTTTTGATGCAGACTTTGATTTGTTTGGAGATGCCGGCGAGTCTTCCTATTTGTACCATGACTATGAGGGTATTGACACTATCAAAGAAAGCAAGCGAAGTTATAGAAACATCTCTAGCGAATTGGATTTGTCCGGACAACTTCTCTATTATCCTTTTGGTGATTATGTATATATTGGTTTTCAATCTTCTTTAGATAACTCCGGCGGATTTGGAAAAAATGCAGAATTTGAGCGGTACGATACCTTTGTTAATACGGATACGCTTTTTACGAGAGTATACTCCGAAGAGTTTTCGTTTTCACCAAGAATAGGCTTCGGAAGGATAAGACCAATCGAGTACGCGGCAAACGCCCTTGAGATTGAAGAAGTCTTGAGGAAAGAGCTGGATGTTTCCAGGAATCCGCAACTTGTCAAGGAAGTAGCCGAGCTGTACGCAAAAAGGTGGGAGTATCCTATCAAGTACTGGCACCCTGACTGGGAGTTCTACGAAAACCTCGAAGAGATATTCGAGAAATACGGAATATCCCATGAAGATATCCGCATTAAGACCTGGATGCAGATAATGGATGCCTCAGCAGTATGGGGTTCGCGACCTTACGGAATAAAGATATCTTTTATTAGTTTAGGGCTTACTCAAGGATACAATATTAGGACTGAAGAGAGACCCGAGTCTATGATATACTACCCGCCTTTATCGGAAATATCGGAAAACTATAACGCAAATTTCGGAATTAATGGACTATATGTAGATTGGGGATATCCTTTATCATATAAGACACATCTTGCAGGAAGTTTCAATTTTTCAGCAAATCCAGGGTTGAATTTCGGCATACAACACAGAGCAATCTATCGGACAGGGGCATATTACCCTGACAGCTTGGTTGAAGATACTATAATAACAGAAGCAGAAATAAACCAATATGAAGTAAATTACAGTATTTCGTCGTTAACATGGCTTTGGAGTCATTTAGGAATTTCACCAGAATTCTCAGGCAGTTTCGGAAAGGAATCGTACTATTACAATGGCTACGAGGATTCAACTACGTTATCCTGGTTGAGCAACGGAATAACTCTTTCTGCGGCATACTACTTTACCAACAAGTTCTCGTTTCATGTTTCAGGCGGCTTGAGTACGTATTTGCAGAGAATCGGAGACCTGCCGGTTACGTTTTCTGCCAGTCCATCTGCAAGGGTAAGTTTAAGCTATAGGATTTTTTAACCCCCAAGGAGGGGAAATGCTAGGAATACTTTTAATCATAGTTTCCCAGAACGCAGGAGATGCAGCATACAATCTCAGGGATTTCAGGATACCGGACGCAGGAGCCATTAACCTTTTTCTCGGATCTGGTGGTGATTTTTATTTAGCCCGCGGTTATCGTCGCGACGATTCCACGAGTAGAAGATCTCTAAGTTATGGCCTGGACGGCGTGATTCTTGCTGAATACAATTTAACTCTGTCAAGCAAGCAACGTTTCATAAATTTACAGATTTCGACACAACCGTCCGAACATGAAAGTTTTTATTATAACGTATACGGTAGACGTTACGAATATGAAAAAGATACCAACTTAAGTATTGGTAAATCGTTCAATGCTTGGATACATCCCAAAATAGGCTCTTCAACTGATGCGGGGTGGTACATCAACGAATCGCAATGGTTTCTTGGTTTTTCCGATACAGTACATGCAGGGGTGACGGTTGGTTATTCCGACTACTGGGAAAAATGGTATATTCGACCCGATTATTTACATTTAAGTCTGTTCATGGGAGGCGGGTTCGGCAAGGTTCGCAACGTAGCGCCTGCAGCTAAAGCCTGACAGTTTCTTGAGGAGGTTGCTCAACCTAGGAGAGAGGATATCGATGCCCTCGCCCAGCTTTTATCTACCCAATGGAAATACGAGATGAAACACTGGTATTACGAGAAATCCTTTTACTCCGATGCGGCTGCTCTCCTTGAAGAAAGAGGGGTTACTTCAAAGCTCTCCCCATTCCATTCCATGCGGCTCAGGGAGATTGTTCTTGCGTTTCCTTCAGAAAGACTTTACGGCAACCGGATTTTTTTAGGCGCAGGCGGAAGAAGTGATTATTGGTCATATGGAATCGGGTTGCAGGCAAACGTAATCGGCGGTTACCCCATCTCAAGGATATTTCAATTGAGCTGGAAAGGCAGCGGGACGGTTTTGACAAACGATTTTGCTCACATCGAGCAATCCCTTACAGTAGAACCTGAATTGGCATGCTATATCGGCGAGCGCTGGAAGTTTTCACTTGGGTTCGACGGCTACTACTGGAATGTTCCTTATGAATACAATCAATACGGTTTTGGCTGCTACATTCCATTTGTGACGCAGTTTTACCTTGAAGACAACGTTACTATCCAAACAGCCTTGACTTACGAATATAGAGAAAAACAAGATCTAGGCTACGGGTATTCAGGTAAAGGGCAAAAATTATGGTTTCAGGCTGCACTAACCTGGCGATTGCTCTAAGGAGGATATAGTGTTTTTAATAACATTACTTGCTATCGGTCTTTCCGAGGATTCGATTTTTAATCTCAGAGACTTCCGTATTCCGGAATCCGGCGAGACTCGCCTTTCGTTATATACATACATTAGCCTACCCTGGGGTCAATCTTCCTTCAGCGACAATACAGAACAGGAATTCACGGACATTAAGGTTGCATACTATCACCTTGGTATTCCCTGGAGTTTGCGAATTCTTGCTGAAAACAAGTTCGTGGATTTATATCTTGCACCTTATTCGAGCGGTTCATATCGTTCGTGGGTAAAAGACTTCAATGGAGTCATCGATTCTACATTCACCCGCATAAATCCGGATATCGGAGTCGGCCTTAATACCTATTCTTTCTCAGGTCTGTATATAGGCAGGACTCCCTTTTTCGCGGCTATAAGCGACACATTGAATTCCGGTTTCTGGTATGATTCGTACGATAACGGCGACATATCATATACGGCTACTACGAAAGGCGTATATGGATCATTATTTTTCGGCCCTGGAATAGGCAGAATAAGGAACGTTACATCCGTAATACATGCCTGGCAGTTCCTCGATGAGATTGGCAAAGCCAATCACGACAACGTCGAGACGCTCGCAGGTCTCTTGGCAAGAAAATACACTTACTCCCTCAAGTACAGCCGCTATGAGAAGTATTTCTACCAAGATTTAGAGAAATTACTTCAAGAGAAGGGTATTGTTTCGGAGCTTTCCACATACGATTTGATGCGGCTGCGGGAGATTGTAGCCACTATGCAGCCCGGAAGGCTCTCAGGAGTTCGTTTGTGGTCTGGTGTAGGTGGAAACGGAGAGATCACAAGCCGTGTTGGCACAGATACATCATTCTTGCGGACCTATCTCGACAAAGGAATCCAGATCAATTTAGAAGCAGGTTACCCTTTGACAAGACGCTGGCAACTATCAGGCAAGTTGACCGCCGATATCATAACCCCGGACTGGAATAAACTCGAAAACCACGTAAGGGGAGAAGGACAAATCTCTTACTACCTGACTGACCGATGGAAATTATCCTTAGGTTTAGAAGGACGCAGATGGGATGAATCTCAAACAACGCCATCAATAGAAACTGGAAACTCTATCTTTGATCAAATTATCATTTCAGCGGCCAAAGGCTGGTGGTTTGATATACCGCTCGGGGTAACATTCTATCTTGAAGATAATCTCTACATCTATGGAAACGCCGGTTACGGCTGGACGCATCGCGAATACCCTAATTACGACGGCTCCATATACGATCACTCCGGTTTCTTTGCAGAAACCGGATTTACCTGGCGTCTGCGTTAAAAAGTACTTTTGATGTTTCTCCGAGGGTAGTCGCCCTGTAAATTAGTTTCGAAATCCATGCAAGTAATTTCCAACATGTCCGAATGAAGGTGATGTGATATCGGTGTTACAGGTGTGACGGGGGATACGGGTATTACGGGTGTTACGGATGTTACGGGTGTTAAGGGTGTTACGGGGTCCAGTCCGCGTCGAAGAAGCCTGCTTTGACCACTCCGCCCCAGCCTTTGTCATAGACATCCTTTGACCATACGATATAATCTGGCAGACCTGCACCGGAGTAAAGCGTCGAGAAATAACCGGAAAGCTTTAAGCCTTCTTCACCGATACCTTCGCGAACTAGAATCTTCTTTTTAGGTGCAAGCGGATTAGGGAATACGAAGAGCGCTGATAGAGCCTCAGGCGGCAGCTTCTCGCCATCGAAGACGAACCTTTCCCCGTCGATTTTCACAGGCAGTCTTGATTCAAAAGCAGCGGTAATAGAGTTCTCCGCCGCACTGCCGAAAAGAATGAGGTTGAAACGCTCCATCATGTCTTTATCGACGGATGTGTCAGGCGCAATCATTACGCGTCCGTTCGCCCTGTACCACCATGCGGTGGATTCGTTGCGCGCCATGGATAAAAGACGTCTTGTTGTGGCAGAATCGGCTCTGGTTCCATAGACAAGAATGAAAGGTTCATAATACGCTCCCTTAATAGGCGGATGGGGGTGGGGGTAGGTCATGGATTTAGCAATCCGCCAGTCGTTTTTGGATAATTCAAATACAACCGAATCCGCTTTCGAGTCAATCCTCAGCGAGGTATCATCAATCTTTATCTTGAAAGGAGAAGAGTGTTTATCATCAAACTTCAAGGAGAAGCGGTTGATATTTGCGGTTTTAATACGGTATCCGTCATCTTCAAGCCAGCCTTCAATAACCGCATCAGCCATTCTATTCTTGACTTCAAAAATCCTCAGCCAGTATGCGCCGTCGTTCTGAGTTAAATCCGCAGTTCTGTAATAGACGTGTTCGGGATAGGTTTTACGTACATTGTTCTTGAAGAAATCGTAAGTCGGGGGGGTAGCGCCGCATGAGAACGTATCGCCATCAAAGACTTCTATCCATCCGTGCCCGCCGCCCGGCCATTCATGATAGACGTAATCATAGTCAAGTTGATTGAGTCTTTTTGCGTAAAGCCTTGCCTGGAATGCGGGAACATTATCGTCGGCTCCTCCTTGATGGATAAAGAAAGGCAGATTGCAGGCGTTTTCTATCCGGGCAAGCTGGTTGTCGCCGCGCAGAGCCTGATTACGCACCTCAAGCTGCCAGGGTTCCGCGAGGATTGCGGATTTCTGCCAGGTCCACGGCGAATACAACTCGTGATTGGTCCAGCCTGCCGCAGGTGATGCACATGAGAAGAGATCGGGGTAGGTCAATGCTATGTGCCAGGTTCCATGACCACCCATAGAATGGCCGGTCAAGCTTACACGATCAGGGTCAATCGGATAAGTCTTGCATGAGAGATGGTAAACCTCTATTGCGTCAAGCCTGCCCCAGTCCTGCCAGTCGAACCCGAAGTTACGGCGGTTGTTCGGTCCAACGAAGAAAGCCCAATCCTTTGCCTTGAAAAGTCCTAGATGCCATAGGCCTTTAGAGCCTGCTCCGTGCAAACCGAGGACTAGATTATAGGTTTTGGACGAATCGTAATTAAAGGGTTCCATAATGGCGTATAACTGGACTGATGAATCTATTGCGGAAACGAAAGTCGCCTCATGCGGCTTAGTCGGTATACTGCAATGGAGAGGCAATTCGTAATCTGCATTGCCTTTATTCCATACGATGCTTGCATGAAGCATCAGCCTGTCTTCGGGGACGGAGTCGGGGAGAGGGCTCTTAAGGACAAAATCGAAGGGCGCCTTGTAAAAGCTCATCGGAGCGATAGGGGGTAGCTCAAACGTATCCTGTTCAAACTCTCCGCCTCCAACAATAAGCTTTGAACCGAAGAGCCAATCCTCGGTTGTGTTGCATACAGGTATAGCGCCGTACAGAGGAGAGGTGTTAGCGCGGCCGTACACGAGCTCGGGCAACGTGGCATCGCTCGCGACGAGCCGGACGTCGCTATCCACTGGAATGAGCTTAAAGCATACCCTGTCGTCGCCTGCTCCGCCGAGATAGAGCCAAAGCTTGTTGAGTCCTTTCTCGAGGACGACAGGAATCTGCGCGTAGCCGTGAGCGTAAACGTCGCCCGGATAACTTTGTTTGTTCAGAGTGAAGCTGGTTCCAAGTGCGATTGCGAGTGCGCGTGTTCGCTCATTGACCTCGAATTCCGTATACGCGTAGCCTGTATTGTAAAGTGCGGATATCCCATAAAGGTCTTGCAGGAACTCCCAGTCCACGTTCTCATAGCTAGAAGATAACCAGCCAGTGGAATCCACTTTAATTTTTCTCCACTTGACCCAGCCGCCCGTGGCAAGCTCGGAGAAGAGGCTGTCGCCCTCTTTCGGAACGAAATTAGAGTCATCAGGAAGGTTCCTCCAGCTTCCCTCGCGTACGCCCGTTAAAAACGATCCGCAAACAAGATAATCCGAAGGGATAATCGTATCCTGAATCGACGGAACTGAAACAAGAAAGTACAACGCTAACATCATATATGCCTCCTGGTAAGATTGGATTGATGCTAAGCAAGTTGATTTGAATGTCAACTGAAAGGTTTCATCGATTGATATCGTCCGATACTTGACAATCTCAAGATGATGCGTAACCTCAGGTCAGTTGCCGTGTCGATTTGAATCGACAGGGCGACCATTTAAAAGGACTTTTCGCGACTCCAGGTCGCGATTGTTCAGCCAAAAACATCTAACCAGGACCAAGGAGGAATATATGGGCATAAGCTGGGGAATAGCGCTGATAGTAATAGGAGCCTTATCAGCAGCTTCGTTGATTGTAGCCAAAAAACCTAATGCAGCAGAGCTCTTGAACAAGATAACGCCTTACCAGGGCTGGATAGGCATTGTTGCATGTCTTTGGGGCTTATGGGGCATCATCTGGGCCATAATGAGCCTGGGCGTTTTGACCTGGGGAATCTTCGGTATCATCTGGTGGCTCACGCTGCTTATAGGAAGTCTTCTTGAAGCGGTTCTTGGTTTTATTCTTGGTTACGCTCTCATAACACAGTACGCGTTCGGCAAGAATGAAGAGGCAAAGGCCAAAGGCGACGCCATTCTGGCAAAGCTTGCTCCTTTGCAGGGCACGCTTGGAATAGTTGCCATCATCGTTGGTGCGTGGATTATTGTAGCCTGGATAATAACCCTTGCCATCTAGATAAATACTTTCGAACAGCACAACAGGGGCTTAATGCCCCTGTTGTTTTATCCACCTACTGTTTTTTTCACCTTATCGCTTAGTACTTAGTGATAGATAATATATCAAAAAAAAAATATCCAACTTTTTTTCATTAAATTGTAGTTTCTAAATGGCGCATGAATTCATCAAAGGTTTTTACTCGATCCTTTTGTATGGAATCCTTTGATGCTATTTGAAATTGTTTTTCATTTGATACAAAGCTGTTTTTTTAAGCTCCAAATAGAAAAGCAAATGGAAAATCATCTTGGACCAATCTTGTTCATCAATCTTGCCTTCGTATGCGCGACGAAAAATGTTTGTATCAAAATAAACAGACCTGAAAGTGGTGATTAATACCTTCTATTCAGAAAATGTTCATGATATGTGATGATTTAAACTTGTCAAATCTTTATCCGCATCCCGCAAGAAGGGGGAGAGTGTGGGTTGATTCGATTCCCCATCCATATGTGGAGGGGGAGGGGACGAGGTAGAGCTAGACTTGACTCCCTATTCTTCGCTTGTATAATTCCCCGTGGCTAAGGCGTTCCAGTTTTACACCGAACAGGGTGCGGTTTATTATTCCGGTTACAAGGCCGATAACCTTAAGTCATTGTTGGTGGGCCTGAGAGGTGTTCCTTCATCCTCGATCTTCTATCACCTCTATCATTCACTGCTTCGGCGTCACTACACGACCACCGACTACATGAACGACTTCGCCCAGTGGGTGTGGGGGGTGCTGTGGCAGAAAACCCTGGGCGAGAAGCTCGCGTCGTTCGATCCGCTGGAGTTCACCATGGTACGGGAAGCTCGCGCGAGTCTCATAAAGATAGTAGAGGATTACGTGGGCGAGGGTGAGTACTTTCAGCGCGTACCCGAGGGAGAATCATTCTACTTTCTTTGCATCAAGAGCTTCATCTATCCGACAGGCGTAAAAGCTTCCTCGCTCGATGAGTTGATGCAGGCAATAAGAACAATCTCTCCGGGGAGCCTTTTCTATCATCTTATTGAATCAAGACTGAGGCTGCGCAAACACTCGAACGACATTTCGATATGGTTAAACGAGGAATTGCGACAGCCTGCGCTTGCGGAAACCATTAACGAGCTTTCTCCCTACGAGTACAACCTCGAGGAGATACGCGGAAAAATCATAACGAGCATCCAGAATGTTAAAGCCTGAACGTCAGTACCATTCACTTGATGATTACGCGCCTATAGTCACGCAGGGTGTCATTGATGAAATAAGAACGCTTGCCCGGCTTCTTGGCAACGTAAAGATCGTTCACGTGAATTCTACGAAGGAGGGAGGAGGGGTTGCAGAGATTCTCGGGTGGTTCATACCTATTCTCGAGGAGTTGGGAATGAGAGTGCAATGGGAGATTATTACGGGCGATACCGAGTTCTTTACGATTACGAAGAAGTTTCACAATGCCCTGCACGGTCAGAAGGAAGAGTTTACTCATGAGATGTTCGAAAAGTACCGTTCTAACGTCAAGGAGAATTCGCCCAAGATTCCGGACGATGCCGATTTTGTGATTATTCACGACCCTCAGCCTGCGGCAATAATCGAGCAGTACCCAGTAAGAAAGGCGAAATGGGTATGGCGCTGTCACATAGATTTGGCAGATGCCGATCTCAGAATCTGGTCTTTCTTAAGACCTTTCGTAGAACGCTACGACGGCGCCGTGTTTCACATGCCTCAATACACCAAGAACCTCATGGTTCCTCAGTTCATACTGCCTCCTGCAATTGATCCGCTTGCTCCTAAAAACATAGAGCTTGACGATGAGCAGGTGGGCTCGATTCTTACAAGCATAGGCGTGCCCCGCAACAAGCGGATTCTTCTTCAGGTCGGACGCTTCGACAGACTCAAGGACCCTTTTGGCGCTATCAGCGCGTTCAAGCTGGTGCGAAGGTGGTACGACTGCAGGCTCGTCCTGATCGGAGGCGCAGCATCGGACGATCCTGAAGGTCAGGCAGTTTTCGAAGAGGTGATGGACATGGCCGGAGGAGACCCAGATATTCACATCCTCAATCTTCCTTCAGACTCTCATCTCGAAGTAAACGCTTTGCAGAGGGCGTCAACAGTGGTAATACAAAACTCCAGGCGTGAAGGATTCGGGCTTACGGTTACAGAGGCAATGTGGAAATCAAAGCCAGTCGTAGGCAACGATATCGGCGGCATAAGACACCAGATAATTCACGGCTCATCTGGCTTCCTCATTCATTCGGTCGAGGGACTTGCCTATAGAATCCGCCAGCTTTTCGGCAATCCGGGAATGGCTAAACGCTTCGGCCAGCAGGCAAGGGAATACGTACGCAACATACTGCTCGTTCCTCATCATGTCAGACGCTGGCTTTTGCTCCTGCACTCGTTGCGCGCAGGAGAAGAAGATATTATTACCTTGTAGAAAAGAAAAAAACCGAGAAAAAATACAAGGAGGAGGAATTGAGATATTTCATTATCTTTTGCATGATCGTTATACTATCGCTTTCAGGGTGTTCGCCTCATTCGAGCAAGGCCGAGTGGATTACTGATGCGCTCGTCTCTATTCGGGACGGTCGCTATCCCCGTATAGTCGCTGCAAGCTACTGGAACGAGGTGTGGATAAACGAAGACGGCAGCACATCTGATCTTACCATAAACTCCTCTACCGAAGCCCTAGAAGCTTTTAAAACAGGTACCGCGGACGACATCTTTGTATCACAAATCACGTATTCTTCCGATACTTCAAAGATTCTGCCTCCCGAGAGCGGCATATACTTTTCCGCGTATCCCGACTTCGGAGACTCCGAAGATACTGTAACCTTAGAGCGAATCCAGGATTTCGAGGCGCTCGCAGTAAAACAAGTTTCATGGGTATACTTCTCGAACAACTGGGTTGGCGGCATCAAGTTTCCTCAGGAAGCGGTGAAGACCATCCACGATTACGGACGACAGCCCTTTATTCGCATGATGGCGCTTTCCTCGTATGACAGAATCTGTCCGGACACCCTTTACACGCTTCAACGCATAATCGATGGTGATTTTGACGAAGAGTTAAAAGCCTGGGCAAATGATGCAAAGGCCGCAGATTTTCCTCTTATGGTTGAGTTCGGCACAGAGGTTAACGGTGAGTGGTTTCCTTGGAACGGAGCCTGGAACGGCGGTGATACTCTGGCCGGTTACGGCGATCCTTCTTTGCCTGACGGTCCCGAACGCTTTCGGGACGCTTACCGACACATAATCGAACTCTTCAGGGGGCAGGGAGTCGGAAACGTCACCTGGGTATTCCACGTTAACTGCGAGAATATCCCTGACGAATCATGGAACCGTATGGCCTCATACTATCCCGGAGACGACTACATCGACTGGATAGGCATAAGCGCCTACGGTGCCCTTACTCCAAAGGAAGCTCGTCAGGAGTGGCGGCTCTT
Source organism: bacterium (assembly GCA_012517375.1). Taxonomy (NCBI): domain Bacteria; species bacterium. The sequence continues at coordinate 18,119 of JAAYVC010000101.1, forward strand.
TACCGAAATAATGGATATCTCGTATCCGGAGTTTGCTGCGATATCTGCGAACAAGCCTCTTGCAGTGCTCGAATTCGGGGTAGTGGAATAACCCAAAAGAAATCGTTTCACAATTTCTTTGGGAACCCCTGCGAGTCGGCCTATGGGTAAAAGAAGAAAGATAATCACAATTCCACCTGATTATTACAAACGAGTTCACGAAGAGCGATATAAGGCCATTCTCGGCTCTGGAGCATCTTTTCGTGAAAAGGACATGCAGCCTTGCGTTGCAGAAGCCTGGCAGGAGTTCAGGAAGTTCTCAGGCCTCGATGCCGGCTCGAAGGGAATCGAGCTCGGCTGCGGAACCGGAATAAACACAATCACACTCTCTTTAGAAGGTTTCAACATGACCGGCTTAGATATTTCTCCCACAGCCATCAAGAAAGCGTGTGAACTCGGCACGCAAAAGGGAAGCGATGCCAGGTTTGAAGTGGGTGATATGTTTTCAACCCGTTTCCCGGATTCATGCTTCGACTTTGTCGTCAATATCTGGGCACTTCACGTTATCGCAGAACAGCCCATGCGTGATAAACATCTTCGTGAATGCGCAAGGATTCTTAAACCGGGCGGATGGGTCTTCCTCCACAACGAATCGAGCGAACAGGACGTTTTCAATCCGGAGAAGGAGATTGAAATCCAAAAGAAGGGGGGAGGGGAAGAAGAAACCGACATCCCTTTACGCACTCAGGTTTTCAAGAGGCCTGACGGCTCAGAGATTGAGGTCAGTTTTCCCGGCCATATGCCCGATGGTCTTTCGGGTCGCCGGTCTCTTCGTGAGCATCACGAAGAACTCAAGCGTGCGGGATTTGAGATAGCGAGATCGTGGGAGGGCTTTATGCAGCAATCAGCCGATGCGCCTTCTAACAGGATGATGGTAGCTTTCGCGAGAAAACCGGTATAGTCGTTCAATAACGCACGAATCGACACTAATAATACGAAGAGCCGGCTTCAAACCGGCTCTTCCAATTTTTTGATTTCGTCTCCTGCGATCTTTTCGCGTTAAGCGAAAAAGAGCATTCGTTATTTGACTTCGATTGCTATCTCTTTGGTCTTGGCCTTTTCGGACTTGGGAAACGTTATCTCAAGCACGCCGTTCTCGTACGAAGCCTTAGCCTTGTCGTGCTCGACCTCGGTCGGAAGAGTCAAAACACGCTGGAACATTCCGTAGGAACGCTCTATCCTGTGGAAATGGCGGTCCTTATCCTCGGCTTGACTGCGGCGCTCGCCGGAGATAACAAGATTGTCGCCCACAGCCTGAATTTTGATGTCCTCTTTATTCATGCCGGGGACCTCTACTCTTACAATCAAGGATTCCTTGGTCTCTTCGATATCGACAAGAGGGGCCCATGTGGCAGGAAAGTCCTCAGCGCCCCAACGACCAAAGAATGAATCGAAAAGACGCTCCATATCTCTGCGGAAAGTGTCTATACCCCAGAAGGGTTCATATCTTTTTATTTTAGTCATGTTTGCCAACCTCCTTATAATTTCTAGTTGGTTTGTATTCACAACTATATTATAGTTTGCTAAAATGGTTTGTCAAGGTCATTCGAAGAAGATGGTTATGGAACGTAAAGGAAAGATGCGACGTCTAGAATATAGTGCGTTCAGAGTCAGCTCTTTATCACGAGATGCTTTTCCGTGAGATTACAAAGGCGGGCTGGTTCAGGTGTTTGATATGGGGAAGCGTAAAGGCTGTTCTAGAAGGATTTCTGCATTTTCTCAATGTAGCAAACGTACTAGTTAGGGTAAGCATCGGTCTTGTGTGGATTGGTATTATTGCTCCCGCGCTTGTGCTTTTTATTGCCACCTTTCGAAGCGCCAAGATACTGGGCTTCGAGCAGCCATACAAGTTCTTTATTGCCATGGAGATAGTTTTTCTAGTAAGTCTTGTTGCCCAGCTTCCTTTGATATTCCTGGGGCTGTTCTTTCATGACGGGTTTGTAACAATCTTTTCACTTATTATAGTCAGCCTTGCCGGTTACAATATTAAAAGGGATTTAGAACAAAGAGGATGGAACAAACTCGAGGCTTAATTTTCAGCTTGACAATATATTGATTTAATATAGTATAAAGAGTGCCTCTGATGGGAAAAAAGAAAAACTTAAATGTCAAGAAATCCCGTTTGATTGTCGTTTCGAATCGAAGTCCTTACTTTTTTGAATCTTATAAGGATGGAATAAGGATGACTCGCAGCGTAAGCGGCATGGTTACAGGTCTTGAACCCGTGCTTGCTTCCACTCGGGGGATGTGGATAGCGTGGGGCGCTCTTCCAAAAGAAGTGACTGATAGAATCTTCCGCATTCCTCCTGAAAATCCCACCTTTGACCTTAAGTTGATACAGCTGGATGCAAACGAGATAAATCGTTATTATCTGGGATTTTCCAACAGTACGCTCTGGCCCCTGGCTCATAATTTCCTGGGCAGAACAGTCTACGAGGAGCAGGATTGGCATGTTTATGAACAGGTAAACGATAAATTTGCCCAGGCTGTTGCGGAGGAGATTCGATCGAAAGATACAATCTGGGTCAATGATTATCAGCTTTCGCTGGTACCTGGAAAAATGCGCGCCCTTGGAGTCAGAGGAAAGATTGGATTTTTCTGGCACATCCCTTTTCCGCCACTTGACCTTTTCCGCACCCTTCCATGGCGCAAAGAAATAATTTCGGGTCTTCTCGGTTCGGACCTTGTAGGCTTTCACTGTCGTTCATACGCTAACAACTTTCTTCAGGCGGTAGAGGAACTCCTGGGTCTGGATGTATCTTTCTCAAAGGGGCTTATTCGAACCAGAAGACCCGTTCAGGTTGCGGCTTTTCCAATGGGAATAGATTACAAGAGGATACAATCGCTTATAAAATCCAACAATGCAATAGATACGGCGCGGAAGATACGCAAGGAACTGGCTGCCAAGCATCTTGTCCTTGGAGTTGACAGGCTCGATTATTCAAAGGGTATTCCCGAACGTCTAGCCGCAGTTGAGAGATTTCTTGAAGAAAATCCTGCATATATCGGAAAATTAAGCTTTATCCAGGTTTCGGTTCCGAGCCGCATCCAGCTTCCTGAGTACGCTAAGATGCAATCGGAGGTCGAAAACGCCGTAGGAAGGATAAATGGACGCTTCTCGAAGAGGGGATGGGTGCCGATACACTATTACTTCAGGGCATTGCCGTTTGAAGAACTAGTAAGCTATTATATGGCTTCAGATGTGTGTTTGATAACACCTCTTCGCGACGGCATGAACCTGGTTGCCAAGGAATACATTGCTTCCCAGAACAGAAACAGGGGAATGCTTGTTCTTTCGGAGTTCGCAGGCGCTGCAGAGGAGCTCAAGGAGGCAGTGCTTGTAAATCCTTACAGCATACCATCGATAGTAAGAGGCTTGAAAAAGGCGCTGGAGATGAAACCGGGCGAACGCTACTTCAGGATGAATGAGATGCACCAGCGGCTTAAGCGCCGCGATATAGAAAAGTGGGGAAGGCTGTTTCTTGAGAAATTATCCAGACAGATAGAAACCAAGCCCGTAAAGAGAAGACCGTAATGCAATCAAACGAGGAGCTTTTCAATATATTAAGGAACGCCCGCTCCCGCCTCCTGATGTTTGATTTCGACGGAACCCTTGTCGATATCGCGCCGACTCCAGGCAGCATAAAACCGTCCCGTGATCTTGGAGATTTGCTCAACTCCTTATCCAAAAAGACCTTAACAAATGTTTGCGTGATAAGCGGACGCATTATATCCGATCTCGTTAACTACCTTCGAGATGTAAAAGGAATCGCACTGGCAGGATGCCACGGAGCCGAGATTAAAATTCCTGGAAAGAGAAAAATACTTCTCGCGGATCAAGACAAGATTCAATCACTAATAACCCAGCTCAGAGAATATTTAAAACCTTTCTTCAATGAACCAGGCATAATTATCGAGCTGAAACCATTTTCACTGGCAATGCATTTCAGGCTGGCTGAAGAACAATTAAAAACTCGCGCTAAAAAAGAATTTATCGCTCGCGCAAAGAAATTGAACGGTAATGGAGATATGGAATTTCTCGAAGGGAAGATGGTTCTTGAATTCAAACCGAAGTATGTAAACAAAGGATTAGCCGTAAAATATATCCTTAAACATTTTATTCCCGAAAAGGACTCTCTTTGCGTTTATTTCGGTGATGATACCACAGATCTTGACGCATTTGCAGCGCTTCCAGAGCGTTCAATCAAGGTCGCGGTAGGTGAGAAGATAACGGGGAAGGCTGATTATAATATTCATTCACCTGAAGATCTTCGTAATCTAATCCGGAGGTTGGTAAAATGAAAGGTTTAACCATGCTTGAGGAGTATACTCCTGTTGAAGCCCAGCGGGAAAGCGAGTTGCATTTTCTGGATTGGGCATTTTTGATACAGCAAGTGGCCGCTGTGTCTTTGCTGCTGGTTAAGTTGTTGAATCCGAGCACCTTAAAAAACCTTGGCCCTGCATTGGATGTTATTTCACAGAATGCAAATGGATTTCCGCTCATCATCTTTATCGCTCTGCATCTTGCAGCCGTAATCCTGATACTGTTTGTAAAACGGCCTGTAATACCTACAATCATATGGTCATGGCTTGGCTTAATGACAATCTACTCGGTAATTGAGTTTATCCTTGGTGAAAAAGGTATTGCCAATCTGGCCGGAATAGGTCTATCCGCACTCTGGGGCGTCTACTTCCTTTTTTCCAAGCGCATCAAGATTCGTTACTTTTATAAGATGGCTTTTAATAATGCGGTGCGGACAATTATCTGCCCCAGATGCAAAAAAGAGGTTTTTATCGACACTAACGAATGCGGCGACATTCTTGCTGAAGATGAAACGCTTAATGCTCTCCAAGCGCGTATCGGGGATATAATAAATGTGCCTTCGCATATACGGGCTGCCCAGATAGAACTCACGGATTCACGCTTCGGCTCCAGAGCGCTCGGTTTCTTTAAGGAATTGTACCAGAAGGAAATAAAGTCTCTTGCCCCGAATGCACAGATAGCTTCTGCACTCATGAAAGTAATCTCGAAATATCCTTCCGAGTCATCACCTAAACCTCAGATAAAGAGCAAACCGTCCGCAACAAAACCAATGACCTCAAAAGCCTTGTCCAAAAAGGATGCAAAAAAGACGCAGAAACCATCATCAAAACCTGCAGCAAAAAAGAGTCCACCAAAAAGAAGCCGGCCAAAGTAACACACTGTTTTCGAGTTTTTGAAGGTGTATGAGAAAGTGTTACGGGGTGCTACGAGGTGTTACGTCTTAGACTGACGCTACGTATAGGAATACTTAGTAGAGATACGGGTGTTACGGGTATGGGGCTTGACAAACTCGAAATTTTGATTAAAGTAAACTTGTGAATACCGAACGCAAGCTCGAAACACTTGGTACGGCGGCGCAGTTCGATCTCTGCGGCGCCTGTCTGAACCCAAAGAACGACCCGAAGGCGCACCGTCAGAAGGGCCACATGGACCGCTGGGTATATCCTGCTGCAATGCCTGACGGCAAGACTATTCTTCTTTTCAAGGTTCTGATGGCAAACAGGTGCGAAAACAACTGCCTTTACTGCGTAGCAAGGAAGGGGAACGACCAGCCTGTATTATCCTTCGAACCTGAAGAACTTGCACGGTTGTTTATTGAAATGCTTGTCAAAAGACTTGTTGAGGGATTATTTCTCTCTTCTGCAATCCTTGGGAACGCGCAGCGGATGATGGACAAGATGCTGGCTACAGTCGAGCTTTTGCGGTTTCGATACCGCTTTCCTGGTTATGTTCACCTCAAGGTGCTTCCTGGATCGAGGATGGACCAGATTGAGCGGGCTGTACAGCTAGCAACAAGAGTAAGCGTGAACCTTGAGGCGCCTTCGCCAGAGCGTCTTTCCTTAATCGCGCCGGATAAGAGGTATGCCGAGGATTTGTTTAAGCAGATACTCGTTATGCACAAGCTTATAACGAAGTTCAACGAAGGAATTAAAGGTATTCCGCCAAGGGGACAGACCACCCAGTTCATAGTGGGCGCCGCAGGCGAATCGGATGCAGAGATTCTCGGAATAACCAATACTCTTTACGGCAAGCTGAACCTCTCAAGGGTCTTCTTCAGCGCATTCCAGCCTGCAGAAGGCACGCCGTTCGATTCAAGAAAACCTACGCCATTATTAAGGGAACACAGGCTGTACCAGACCGATTTCCTTTTTCGCAGATACGGTTTCAAGCCAGAAGAGGTGGGATTGACCCAGGAAGGCAATCTGCCTTTGTCTAAAGATCCGAAAACGATATGGGCGGACGCTCACCCCGAGTTTTTTCCTCTGGAGATAAATACAGCCCCAGAACACGCTCTCTTAAGGGTTCCCGGACTAGGTCCCAAAACCATCAGAAAAGTCTTGAAGATACGGAGATATCACAAGTTCAGGAGCATTGAGGAGCTTGCAAACCTCGGAATGCGCACAAGAATCTCCTCAGGGTATCTATTGCTTAATGGCCGTCTTGCAAGCTCTCGATACACGCAAAAGGAGATCTGGCAGCCTGAGAAGATAGTTTTCGGAAAGATAACAGAGGCGCCCCTTCCCAACTTACCGTAAAAAATCACGGCTCTTGACTTGTCGCTGCTTCGTGCTACAATCAGACAAATTGTAGCACGAAGCTTGAAATTTGATAAGGAGCATAAATGAATCTTGTACGTTTTGGCGTTTCCATGGAAAAAGACCTTCTTAAACAGTTTGATTATTCAATTGAAAAGAAGGGGTATCCGAATCGTTCAGAGGCGTTCAGGGACCTTGTCAGGCAGTGCCTTTTAGAGAAGATTGAATACGACCCTGCAACGTCCTCGATAGGAGTAATCTCGTTTGTTTACGAGCACGAGCATAAGGATATTTCGAGAAGACTTGTAAGTATAGGTCATTCGAAGCTGGGTGAAATAATCTCATCCCTTCATATACATATTGATGAACACCAGTGCATGGAGGTAATAGTAGCTAAGGGTACGGCCGAAGAACTGAAAAGGCTATCCGATCAAATCCTTGCGTCAAAGGGTGTCCTTCACGGCCAGCTAATGCTTTCTCCGCTCAAAAAACACCACTAACCATACAAACTTTTACGTCGCATGTAACATTCTAGTTACACTTGACACGTATATATTTTTGACTATCCTATGGTATGCAATCAACAGTTGACAAAAAGACCCACGATTTATGGGCAAGCCGTATGGAGAACCCAGATCTCCTTACCAAGGCTACAGACATGATAAAAGATATCCTGGGTGAGCGAATCGGCGAGATCAGAGCCGATAAACTCGGGATACACTACATCTCCGACAGCCGCATCATAATGTCTCTCTATGCCTCTTTCCCTTACCTGCGCATCTCTTTTGCACCTGCAGCTGGCCTTCTTCTTCGCGAAGAGGAAACCTTCGACGTGTACCGCTACAACTTCTGGGAAACGACCTGGCGCATGACTCACGAATGTTATACAGGAATGTCCGTGTGGATTTCTGAGCCAAGACATCTCAAGGTCTTTCAATCTTTATTAGAGAGGATTAAAGCCGGAAAGGGATAATCCTTTCGTAATTCTAAAAATTATTAAGGCCCCCGCAGGGGGCCTTTTCTTAAATAAGCTAAGCTCCTCGGGAGGGATTTGAACCCCCGACCTAGTGGTTAACAGCCACCCGCTCTACCGCTGAGCTACCGAGGAATTTCCAATAAGCCTGGAGTATAGCCAGGAAAAAACTCGTGTCAAGAATTGGCTCATCTCAGCAATACGAACTTCGCCGTGTGTGCGTCCGTTGATGTGTGAAGAACGGCAAGGTAGAGCCCTGAAGCGGCGGGCATCCCCTTCGGAGTCAACCCGTCCCAGAAGGCGCCCATGTTATCCAGTTCTGTCTGAGTTGTGTAAACGCCTACGCCTATCTCTTTGAAGTCGTTGGGTTCGAGAGGCTCCAGTTCCTTTTCGATAACGAGCTCGCCGTTCAATGTATATATCCTTATTTTCACGAAGGTGGACGCCTTGTTCAACCTGAATGGAAAGTAAACTCTTGCCGAGGCTGCGGCGTAGAAAGGATTAGGATAGGGAGCAAGAAATTCGTTTCGAGAAAAGGTGTCTGCCGTATCAGGCAAAGGCTCGATAGCCCTATATGCGTCGGGAATGCCGTAGCCGAGAGTGTCGTTAGGACTAGCGTACATCGTGGCGCTCCGCTCAAGAAGCGAGATTATAGTGTCGGGATTTCCTCTGTACTCGGGGTGCGCCTCGAGCATCAGGGCTGCGGTTCCGGATATCAGAGGAGCGGCATAAGAAGTGCCGGAGTTGTAAAAATACAAGCTGAGCGAGTCGTCTATGTTTATGACGTATACTCCGCTTGCCGGCGCGACGAGTTCGGGCTTAAGACGTCCGTCAGAGGTGGGACCTACCGCGCTCCCCATACTGGAAGGGGTCTGCGGCCACCATGAACCAAGCGTATCGACGCCGCCCACAGTCAGAATGCCCTTTGCATCGGCAGGAGGAATAATATAAGGGGATGCACTTTTTACATTACCGGCCGCATTTACTACAAGAACGCCCCTTTCGGCAGCCATCGTTGCGGCCCGCGATGCCGGTGATGTCAAGCCGTTTCTCTCGCTGTATTCATACCACTCTCCATAAGCGAGGGATGAATTTACAATATCTACGCCTTCGCGCTCGAGCCATTCAAGACCTTCTATCCAGATATCCTCCTCCGATTGAATCTCGTAGGTAAGACCGTACTTGTTGACGTGCTTTTCGGTCTTGGCTACGTAAAGCTCTGCAGCAGGCGATGCGCCTATGTATCTTGAGCCCTGGTATCCGACTGCCAGAGCAGCCGTCCTTGAGCCATGAGCGGGATGGGTATAATTATTCACGTCAATTCCATCCTCCAGAGGGTCATAGTCCGTATCACCGTCGCCTCTTTCCAGCCAAACGATCTCGAGATTGCCGCTATTCGAAAAAGCGGAAGGCAGATTGGAGAATCCGTCAGGAGAAAGGGGAGAGGGAGCATCCCAGTTCGCTTGTGAATTTCTTTTCGTCATAAATACCTGACCGGCTGATTCAAAAACAGCCTTGAGAGCGCCTTCATCATCAATGAGGTCCACGTTGTCAATAACTGCAAACGGCACCGGATGCTTGTAGGATGTCCAGGAGGTCCCGGCTCCGTCAGTTTCGTAAGAAACAAGGTTGTATTCGCCGGACGATATCTCCGCACACAAAAGGTTGTTGTTCACCATATCAAAGGCGACGACTCTACCGCTTGCAGGCGAGGAGATAGCGGTGAAACTGGCTCCGGCATTCAGGCTTCTTGCAAGGAAAAGTCTTCCTTGAGTTAAATCAAGGGCGGATACAATAATCGTATCTCCTGAAAGAGAAGCCTTTGGCTGGTCGAGTATGCCGCCGGGCGATATTACTTGGAGGCTTAGCTGCCAGGCAAGACTGGTCCCCGTTCTCACTGCCTTGTTGAAGTACACGTTTCCGTCGTTCTTGACGTAAAAAAGAAAAGTCGTATCGTTTCTTGTGAGGATAAATGGGTTTCTTGAGTCGGTATCCAGCAGGCTCTTGCCGAAGGCTTGTCCTTCATAGTTTAGCACTGCCCACCTTAAATCCCTCGCAGTCAAGCCGTAATCTGATCCAGCCGAGCCTGCCTCCCACAATAAAACCAGCGAAGAATCCCCGGATGCCGCGTATGAACGAACAACGCCCTGCCTGTCTGAGAGTACGGCGGGGGTAAGGGGAATCGGGTCTGACCATCCCGAAGACGTGCGTCTTGATGCGAATAGTACCCTTGCGGATTGAGAATTCTCGGGCGTCGAATCGGATATGAATAAAAGCCATTGCCCGTGAATCTCCGGCTGCTGAACTATTTCGTAGTTGTGGATGAATGATTCATAACTTCCTTCGCTTTCACTCCAGACCACAATGTCGTCGCCCGTTATGAAATCGTGCTCGGCTCCGAGCTTCAAGGTGTTGAACACCGGATGTTTTTTGTGAAGCCCTGTATCAAGGAAACCTATTTTAACGCCGTTCCCGAATATGCCTAGGTTGTGAACGGCAGGTATATTCAGGAGCGCAAGCTGATGATATGTAGGACCGAAGAATGCCGAGTCTATCGATTCCTTTTTCTGGATTTTTGTATCATCCGGCTGACTTATATTCAATTGGGTACAAGCAACCGGCTCCAGAGAGCGAACGAACGACATGTTCCTGAGACCGGGCAGAAGCAAGCTATCAGTTTCAACGCTTACTGCGTTAAGCCAACGCGAGCGGGTTCGAATCCTGGCGCCTGAAATCTCAAGAAGTCTTATGTACAAAGGATTGAGCGGCAGGTCCTCCTCGGCGTACTGAAAGCCAAGTGCCGACGCCGTTCTGCGCATCCCAGTTTCGGGCAGCACCCGCATGATCCCCGGTGCAGTATTCTGAATCTTATCCTTGAAATAGACCCAGTAAGGCTCCGCAGCAATGCCCAATGATACAAATAAAGCGATAGATATAATGCTCTTCATTGCATACCCCCTTTACAGGTTTGAAGTTTTTTTATAACCCGGCCATTGTGCCGACAAGTGCGGCAATGACTATTATAAGTATAAAAAGTACAACCCATACACCTAGACAGATGAGAGAGATAATGAGGCATGTGTTTCCCACTTTCTTTGCGCGCTCCGAAAGGGAACCGGATTTCAAGATTATGGCAATGATGATGCCGAATATGGGACTAACAACTGAGTAGACATAAAGGAAAGTGAGATTAAGAAGGTACAGGATATCGATGGTCGCTTCGAAGCGAACCCTTTTTCTTTCGTCGAAGTTCATCTCTTGATTCATGACTCCTCCTTTTTGAAAAATACCCGGCATAGGAATCGAACCTATAACCTACGGATTAAGAATCCGCCGCTCTGCCTAATTGAGCTAGCCGGGCGGTTAAGGTTTAATTCTACGCGGGATGCAAAGGCTTGTCAACAACCCGTACCCTTGAGGGGCATTTTCATATTTACCTGGAACCTCCGGTTCCCTCTAAAGGAAATAACACCGCAGTACACCCCACAAAAACAACAAGTTTTTTGCGGGGACACCATTATTGGGTCCGAAGAAAACAGGGAATATTTTTTCCCACAATTTGTATTGACAAAAATACATCGATAGATACAGAAATATCGGTAAGACAGGGAGGAGAGCTACCTGCCCAAGCATCCGGGCTTAAGGACGGTGTTGTCTGTCTTGCTATAAACAACCTATAGGAGGCTCAATGTCAACCCTAAAAAAACTCGTCTTTTTCTTTGCTCTGATGCTTACAAGCGTGAACGTCTTCGCCGAACAGCTTGAGGGCTCAGGGTCGCCTTGGGGAGTCAAAGGTACAGCGACCGTAACCTCTAACTTCGGTTACCTGGGGCATACTTCTTACGGCGCCTACGGTGAGTGCGAGTCATCCGGAAACTATGGATTGCTGGGCAGTGATTCGTACGGGGTTTTCGGGAAATACGGCTCTTCAAACACTTACGGGTTCCTGGGTTCTTCGAACTACGGGGTTTACGGCAGGCATTCTTCAGGTAACTACGGATATCTCGGCACCTGGAACTATGGCGCTTACGCCCGCAACGCAAACGGCAACACTGCTATTCTGGGCGATCCGACAAGAGGAATCTATGCGTACGGAACGGGAACAAATTCCTTTGCAGGTCATTTTTCCCACTCAAGCGGCACTTATGCGTATCTGGCAGAAAACGCTATGGCCGGCCATTTCAAGGGCGCTGGAACGGAAGAAGTCCATATAGGTTTGCCTGGAATCGGTTTAAACGCCCGTGGCAGCGAATATGCGGGCAACTTCATCGGCGATGTCAATATCTCAGGCGACCTCTACGTTTCAGGCGACAAGGACAACGTCATTAAGCTCGACGACGGCAGCTGGGTGACCATGTCAGCAACAGAGGCTCCGTATCCGGAGTACACCATATCCGGACGTGCTAAGCTTGTGAACGGCGCCGTAAGTATTGAATTCGAGGAGCCTTACCCGCAGGTGATCTCAAAGGAAATACCAATAAAGGTCATAGTAACACCAGAGGGTTCTGCCAGTCTTATTTACGTCAAGGACGTTTCGGTTAAGGGCTTCACCGCCGCATCAGGGTTCGGCGACGAAAACGCAACCTTCAATTGGATAGCTATCGCACGCGTGAAAGGCAAGGAACAGAAGCAGGACTACAAAGCGGTCACTGCAAAGATGCAGAGACTGGAGGTTTCCCAGAAACTGCTAGGACTCTCGACTTTAAGCCTTCCTTCGTCGCAGAACGGGGAGGAAACCCACCAGGTGCAGTCGTCTTCTGAAACGAATCTATCCGTTGAAGACGTTGGCTCTACAGGCACAGTAAACATTCACTACCAGCTTCTGAAACAAGCCAGCGTTACGCTCTCCGTGTTTGACGTATCAGGCAGACAAGTGAAGACGCTTGAAAGCGGTCAAGCGGGCGCAGGCAACCACACCCTCTCATGGGACTGTACGGACGATGCAGGGCGCAAGGTTTCAGCGGGCGTCTACTATGTGAGACTCGATGACGGCACAGCCGTTAAGAATGCAAAGGTGACCATAATAAAGTAAAGAAAATTGTTTTCGTCCGCAGGGCGGCGAAAGTCGCCCTGCCCTCATCATGCTCTTCCAGAGTTTCCCTCTCCCGATGGGAGAGGGATTAAGGGTGAGGGGGATATCTAATTCCATTTCCCTGATGGAGGGGGTAGGGGGCGGGGGGACTCTTGACAGCTCCCATAATCCACATTAAAATCGCACATGGCAACACCCGTAACACCTTCCAGAGGGTGTAAAGCTAAAAAAATTCCAAACTCCCTGACCCGAAAGTGTGCGCGTCTCTTTCGGGTTTTCTTCAAGCACCAAACGTAGGAGTGTTAATGAAGGTCGATGTAATTTCAGAGCCTGATCCATTTTTAGCTAGAGTAATTATCAAGGGGAAGTGGGAAGGCAACCGCAAAGAAGCTGAGAATCTCCTTAGGCAAGTCTCCGCAAATTGGCCTGCCGGAACGGATCGCGTGAAATTCATAATCACTTGCGGAGGCTTCATAAACTTCGATTGGCCAGAAGACATAACTCAACGAGACATCCCAGACGCTACAGAACCGCCGCCTGAAGTAGTCGAACAGCTCATAGCGGAAGCCGATAAAGCCGCAAAGGCTTTCCTCGAAGGTTCCCTTAACAAGGAGTTGACGAAAGTGTCCGATTATATTACCTTGGGATTCGACTCTCAAGATGAGAGAAGCAATCGGCATATAGAGCTTGTTCTCTTGGCTGGTCTTTCAACCACGCTTCGGCATTGGACGGGAAAATCCTATCCTACTTGCGGCCAACAAAGAGGCTTGGTAAGAATAACGGATTTGCGCACTCACTTCATCCACTCTAACGACATTGGGCGAATAATGCTGCTGGGATGCTTTGATTTCCGTATGTTTGTCGATGGGAGGGCGTCACCTGGCGGTTGGAAAAAGGATTGCAAGAAGAGTATAAGGGAGATGGCGAAAAGCTTTTCTCCCGAATTGGTTCTACATCACCCACATTCGACAGATTCCGCTCGAATTTGGTCTGCTGGAAGTCTATTCAAACTTGTTCCATCAGTTCAAAGGTACGCCAGTGCAGGAAGGTATTATTACGATGGAAAAAAACCCCGGTCGCCATTAGACGAAGTGAGGCAAGCAACAAAGCGTGGTTTGAATACAATCGACTTCAAATTTTCTTAACGTAGTGGCCGACCTTCAGGTCGGCCCGTTTTATTTCTAATGGTTGCTGAGATTGTTATGGGCTATGTGTTTCTTGGTTCGCTCGTGACGCTCATCGCAAGGAAGATGGGGCGATAAATAAATCTCACGCGTCTACTTCGTACCCGCGCGGGAACCCTGAATTCTACTCCACAAGGAGCATTCCCTTCGGTAATAGATTGCCACGGTTGCACGATGCAACCTCGCAATGACACTTATTTCTCTGGCTCCTTGTAAATTCGCCACTCGGCGACGAGGCCATCCGCGATTCGCGCTGTCCAGACGAAGGTCGTACTTGATTCTTCCTCAGGTGTGAGGTGCGAGCCCATTACAGAGCCGATAAGGGCAGCATCAGAGCCGGAGATGAAAACCTTGTGCACGTGAATCTTGTAATCGGGATAGAGCCTGAAATACTCCTTCCAACCTTCGAGCATCCTCTCCCTGCCCTGAGTTCTCCCGCCTGCGTAATCGATAAAGACGTGATCGACACTCATCATATCGTCAAGTGCGGAAACGTCCTTCCGGTTTATAGCATCCACGAATTCAAGAATCGTTTGTCTCGGATCGTGTTCTTTCTTTTTATTCATGCACTGGCTTCACAATCACGAAATTAGACCCGGCGTTTACAATTAAACATGACTTCAAAGAGTCAAACTTGACTCCATTTCTATTCTCGAAATGAGGCATTGTTTCTTCAATCTTGACTTCTCCCACTCAAATTTTGTCCTATTTTTGACCATCTTTTGACCAACTTCTGTCCATAAAAAGAGGCCTTGTTTCTTGAATCCAGGCTCATGGGGTCACCTAAAGAATGATTCCAGCATTCTTTTTGGGGGCATATCACTTTTGACAGATCGGACACACGTAACATGTTGAACCAAGGATATTTGACTTCTCGATAGTCGTTCCGCACTCAGGGCACGGCTTGCCAATCATTCGTTTGTCTAATATTATCTTATACTTACCGGGCTTATCGTATAAATCGACCTCGGAATCGCGTCCGCCGAGTTTTAACGCGTCTTTAAGTGTCTGTTTGATGATGGAATGCAGGTTCTTGCGTTCATCCTCGGCAATGTCGCGCGCCTTGCGTTTGGGGTGGATTTTTGCTTTGAAGAGTATGTCCTGCAGGTAGCCGTTGCCGATGCCGGAGAGCGCCTCGCCTTGTCGTATGAGTATGAATTTTATAGGCTTAGAAGCGTACTTGTCAAGATAGTTCGAGAAGACCTGAAAGGTAAAGGCCTTGTCGTCCACGAGAGAAACCTCCTCCTTGCCAAGCCATCGGTGAGCGATAAGTTTTTCGGTAGTAAGAACTTGGCACCACCCCCACGCAATTATGCGGTAGGAGAGAGCGGTCGAATCCGTAAAATCGATACGGACGTTCCACTTGTCCGGAATCGTAGCTATGTTTTTGTGAAAAAGCAGCTTGCCTGAAGTCTCAAGGCCAAATATGAGATTGAGATCATTGCCGAGATCAACGTATATTCCTTTGCCTTGCGAATGGATAGATTTGAAAGTTCTGCCCTCCAGCGTTGACGTAAACTCTTTAGGTTGTAAGTTTATCATCTTCATCCGGAGCTGGCTTGCGGATTCCTTCTCGTCTATTATCGCATGTTTGATCTTCTTGCCCTTCAACTCCTTATCCATTTGGTTTGCGATATTCAGAGCTTCTGGTAACTCGAAAGCCATTATAAAATCCTCCTTTAAGTCTTTACAGAAAGATTGCAGACAAAAAACCCAATATTTTTTCCTTTGATTATAAATTTCCTCGAAGAATGGTCGCAATATCCTGAGCAGTTTTGAATCTGTAGTTGCTTATTTCGACGCATTCACCCAGTTTTTCTCTTACAAGCTTGAAATATTTATGAATGCCTAACTCTTTGATGATTTCCGAGCATCCGATGCAGAATCCCTTCCATGCATCATCTCCGAAGAAGCCGTTAGAGCATGGAAAGTCCTCGCACTGCCAGCAGCCCTCGATTCCTTTAGCCACGCAGCATGAGCGTTGGTAGCAGTCTTTTGCGCCGCCTCGGTTACGGCATCCGGAACACCCTTCCCTGTCAACAGTCGCGTGCACGCAAGTTCCGCAGCATATCCCGCAGTATCCGACTGTAATGGTGTTCATTTTCCAAACTCGTCAAGGCGCGCCGCTAGATCTTTCTCAAGCAGGTAGTGGTAGCTCAGAAGGTTTCCGTTGTATACAATCGAAAAAACCCCGTAGGCAGAAGGTGAAAGCGTTTGCACGTCTTTTGATGTTGCAAGTTCGACGGCACGCGCTTCTATATTTCTCTCCTTTGCGGTCTTAAGAGCTATGCCGGTCGCATCCTCCGTATACGGGCACTGTCTAGTTCTGAGAATCGTCAAACCCTTCGGATAACGCTTGAGCCTTGCCTCCCAGTCTGCAGGAAATGAGGGTGCGGGGGAGGGTGGGGAGGGTGTAAATCTTTTAACCAAAAGATCGAAAACTGCAGGCGCCTTATCAACAATCTCGAATCCGTGATTTATGAAAATCTTTTTGCCCGGCAGCCAGTTTGCGTCGCTTGCAATAACAGTAACGCCTTTCTTGCCTGCTTCCTCGGCATCTTTGATGCAGGCTTTCAGGAGCCTGGCTCCGTATCCCTTTTTCTTATGCTTTCCCACAACCCAGATGCAGTGGATGAGCATGTATCCGGGAGCATCCACCACCCTCCAGCCGTGTTCAGCAGGTGTATACTCGATGAAGCCGCGTGATACAAGGTCTTTCTTGCCCTCATCCACCATCAGGAGCTTAATTTTCAGACCTTCTTTGGATCTTTCCCTGAACCAGCCGACCTTCTCCTTGTATCCTTTTTCTTTCGCCTTTGATTTCTGGCAGAAAAGATCGTATTGCCCGAGATTGTCAGCAGTCACATCCACTATTTCATAGTCAGGCATCCTGCTTATCCCATTTCTTCAGAAATTCCTTTGCTTTTTTCCGTGTTTTCGGGCTATCGCCAGCGAGCGCTTGCCGGACAAAACGAAGTATTCCTTCTTTATCCTTTGCACCTTCGAAATAAGAATCAAATGAATCTATGGCTCCTGCCTTCAAAAGATACTTGTGTTTTTGAGAAGTCTTATCTATATCAAGTAGTTTCTCTGTTATTCTGGGCTCCAGCTCCGGTCTTGCATGGATTATCCTTGCGGAGAGCGCTGCCACGTGCCCGGCGACTACGATGCTGTCCTCAAGAAGCGCATAGAATCTGGGAAATATCTCATCAAAACGTTTGTCCTTGTCGGCAGATAGAAGATTGACGATGAGATAAACCGCAATGTATTTATGATAGGTATTCTCACTATCAAGCAATTCAGAAAACAGATTCCATTTATGGTAGAGCCTTTCGGCATCCATTTCGGATAACATCATAAGAGTATTGAAGCTGTTTGAACGGATAACATCCTTTTTTGATAAGATTCCTTCGAGAAGTTCGTCGACAAATCTGTTGTCATACAACGCTTTCTGAGCGAGCTTTTTTATATCCGCTTTTTTGTTTTCAAGATCAGGAGTAAGACTCATTTTCACTCTCCTTGAGACTGAGGATAGCTACTCTACTTGAATTGTCAAGCGCCTCATACCGATCCTTGACAAGAGGACTGATGCAAGGTATGATAGCATAAAACGGCTAAGGAGGAATCTATGCAGGATTCAGATATAAGAATTGTCCGGCTGGGACCCATGCGGGTCGCTTATGCAAAAGGATTCGGAACGAGTCCGGAGGCGGAAGCGTGGAATAAACTTCTTTCGTGGGCTAAAGAAAAAGGAATGCTTGACGATACGGAAGACTTTCGTCTGTTCGGATTCAACAATCCGGAACCGACACCGGACAAACCGGAATATGGTTACGAGCAGTGGATTACCGTCGAAGTCGATGTGGAGCCCGGTGGAGACGTGCAAATCAAGGATTTCCCGGGAGGGCAGTATGCTGTTCTTCGTACAAAACTGAGTTCAATCACTGACTCATGGAAAAGTATGGCGGAATGGATAAAGAACAGCGAGTATGACTTCGGTCCATATCAATACCTCGAGGAATGCCTTGGTGTTACGGGCTTTGAAGGGGGAGGACCCGATCTCGAAACCGAGTTCGACATCTACATGCCGATCAAGGAAAAATAAGGGATGTCAAGGTTAACGCTTCTTTCGTGGAACGTCAACGGAATCCGGGCAGCCGAGCGTAAGGGGTTTCTTGACTGGTTCAAGAAGACTCAACCCGACATTCTTGGCATTCAGGAGACCAAGGCGCAGGCCGGGCAGATAAAAGACGAACTTCTCTCACCCCATGGTTATATCACATACTGGTCGAGCGCCGAACGCAAGGGCTATGCGGGCACAGCGGTTTTCACGAAGCGAATCCCTGATAGAGTCGAATATGACCTCGGTATCGAACGCTTCGCGGGCGAGGGACGCTTGATAATACTGCATTATCCCGAGTTCGTTCTGTTCAACGTCTACATTCCTAACGGCGGCGCCGAAAACCATCGTGTACCCTTCAAGCTTGAATACTCTGACCGAATGCTTGAGGTTGCGGAGGGGTTTCGCAAAGAGGGGAGAGGGGTAGTGATATGCGGCGACCTGAACACCTGCCACAAGGAGATTGATATCGCGAGGCCGAAGGATAACGTCAATCATACCGGCTTCATGCCCATCGAACGGGAGTGGATGGACAAGTTCGTCTCCTTTGGCTACGTCGACACGTTCAGGCATTTCTATCCTGACAGACGCGACGCATACACATGGTGGGACCCGCGCTTCCATGCCCGAGACCGCAACGTGGGCTGGAGGCTCGACTACTTCTTTATTTCCAATGAACTTATATCGAATCTCAAATCCGCGTCCATCCTTTCGGACGTGCAAGGCTCCGATCACTGCCCGGTAGGAATTGAGCTCGATGTTTGATTTACTTAAGGGATTTCGTCTAATCGCAGGATGAACAACCAGATACTCGTTGCCCTTCTTTTATCCGCGCTCTCAGGTCTCGCCACGACAATCGGCAGCATTATCGGTATTTTTGTTCGAAAACCCGGTCCCCGTTTTCTCACGTTTACCCTTGGTTTCTCGGCAGGCGTGATGATACTTGTCTCATTCGTCGAGCTTCTTCCGAAAGGAATAAACAATCTCGGAATGTTCTGGGGTTTAGCCGCGTTCTTTTCCGGAATGGGTCTTATGTTTGTTTTGGACGTTCTCGTACCCCACTCCTACATGGCTGAACAACCGAATAAAGGAGAGAGAGAAAAATCGAGGCTAATGCGTACTGGGCTTCTTGTAGCGTTCGGTATAGGCATCCACAATCTGCCCGAAGGGCTGGCGGCGTTCGCCGGCGCATTGCAAAATCTCAGGCTTGGCGTATCGATAGCGGTCGCAGTGGCAATCCACAACATTCCTGAAGGCCTTGCCGTCTCAGCGCCCGTCTATGCCGCCACCGGCTCAAGATCTAAAGCCTTCTGGTGGTCATTCCTTTCAGGCGTTGCCGAACCCGCTGGGGCTGCTCTTGCCGCTCTCATTCTCCTGCCATTTCTCAATGAGAAGGTGCTGGGCGCTGTTTTGTCTGCCGTAGCAGGGATTATGGTTTTCATCTCGGTTGACGAATTAATACCTGCTTCAAAGAAGTATGGGTACGATCATCTCGCAATAACAGGAATCATCGTCGGAATGCTGATAATGGCATTCTCATTGCTTTTACTGCAGAAAGTTTAACATATTCATATCTGACAAATATGCTCATTCCCTCTAAGAAGGACTTGACAAGCTATAAACAATATATATACTGTCTCATAAATTACATTTTTTGAAGCAGACTGAGAAGTGGGCCGAGCGTAAAAAATAAACAAGCTTAAGATTTTAAAGACATAATAGGTGGTGTACTGTGAATATTACGCTCGAAAACATCCATATGATATTGAGGGAACTTATTGACGGAACGCCTGGCGTAACATTAGGAATGCTTCTGGGTGAGGAGGGACTTCCGCTATATCTTTACCCGGCATCTGAGGTGTCAGCAAACCAGATTGACAAAGCCGCGATTTCTGCTCTGAACCTTTTGAGTACTGCCGAGAAAACTTCCACATACCTTGATTTACATGGATTAAAAGGCGTGCTCGTGAGAACTGAAAACGGGTATGTATATGGAATAAGGGTAAAAGGCATTAAAGAAAGTACCTTCGTAGCAAAGACGGACTTGAGCATCTCATTAGGCGCCTTGTTTATGGCGGTGCACGAAACATGCAATAAGCTTACAATGGCTATGGCTAATATAAGTCCTTCAACAAATTTCAACCAAAATATCATTTTTGGTAAAGCGTTAAGGTAGATTAAAACAACAAGGAATCGATTGTCATATATTCTTCTTGGGCAATCGAGTGTTCTTTTGAAAACTTGGAGTTGTTTACAAGCGGACTACCCTGCACGTATTGTTGCAAGCGGGTTTGAGTGAAAAGGACTCCAATGCGTAATGTAATCTGATTATTCTCAAGACTCGATATCAGACATTTTACCTATTGACTAGGTTTAATTCCGTATTATTATTATTATCATGGTTAAGTAATCGTTGAACAGGAGAGTTTAAGATGTTTTCTGATGTTTCAGAGGGTTTTACGCATGACAAGCACCATGGTTAAAACGGATGATAAGGGTTTGAAATCGGGAGTTGCTATCTCAGAAAAGCCCTGTATCTTACTTGTAGATGATGAAGAGATTTTTGCAAAAACAATGTCCCTTTTCCTTTCGAAGCGCGGTTTTGAAGTGGAGGTCGCCTCTACCGCTCCACAAGCTCTTTCCATATTATCTTCAAAAGATTTCAACCTGCTTGTAACAGATCTAAACATGCCTGGAATGGATGGGGTGGAGCTAATCAGAAAAGTCAGGGAGATTAAACCGCATCAGAAGATTCTTGTCTTTACCGGATTTCCATCTCGTGAGTCGCAAGAAGAGGCCTATCGCCTTGGCGCAATAAACTATATCGTTAAGCCTTTTACTTCTGAACGTTTTCTTGAACTTTTGCGCAAAGCCTTAACTGTTAACAACGAAGGCCTTCTGGGTCCGGTAGAGTTAACCTTTGAGGATCTTGTCCAGGTATACGCTCAACAACAAAAATCATTGCTAATCGAGATTCAGAAGGGCGATGAGAAAGGATATATATATTTCAAGAAGGGCCGCATCGTCCATGCAGAGACAAAAAACAATATCGGCGCAGAGGCTTTCTACGAGATTCAATCGTGGAAAGCCGGCAGATTCAAAGCGGATAACTACGATTCAGAAATAAAACAAACTATAAACACAACTGTCGACGCCTTGCTTCTTGAAGGTGCAAGGATCGAGGATGAAAAAGCAAAGTCAGTCGCTAAACCCTCTCCGGCAAAAAAAACGAGAGACTTAAGTAAGGAGGATAGGGCTGACGCAAACAAGCCGCAAAGGAGGCAGTCTATGCCCTCTATGATAGAAGAAATAAACTCGGCCTTGAAGGATCTGGCTGACAACACTCCCGGCCTTAGTCTTTCGCTTCTCGTCGATAACGAAGGCCTACCCGTTGCAAGATATACCTCTATTCAGATGCAGGAAGGAGCTGCAGAAAGGGTAGCCGTAGCATCCTTAGCGTTATTGGGATTGGCCCGCCGCAATACTGACCAGCTAGGTCTTCAGGGATTTCAGGAAGTGCTTATTAAAGCTGATACAGGCTACATATACTCTGTTTCAGTCGGAGGTTCAGCAGGTTATGTTCTTGTGGCTCGAACCGATCAATCAGTAACCCTTGGCGCTTTGTTTATGACTGTTCGTACGGCTCGTGAACGAATCAACAAAGCAATGGGTATAACACTTTAATCGCCTTGGAACAGGAGGCCTAAATGACATCATCTCTTGATCCTTTAACAGAGTTGCTGGCCAATACATTATTCGATGGCGCCTACAGGGCTACGGGTTATATTTTAGGGCCGCAACAACTTAAAGCGTTTGTTCGCTCGTTTGCAGAAGTCGCTTTTGAACATATGCTTACAAAGACATCCAAAACAGTTCAGGGTAAAGACGCAGTGTCCGCAGCTTCAGCCTGGGCTAGTGTGGAGACCGAACTTGGATTATATAAGTCTGATCACACTGAGATTTCTGCTACTGCTGAAGGTTTTGAGGCAACATATACTGACTGCAATTATGCCGAAGCTTGTGGTTCTGTTCTTGCAGATCTCATCTCTCAGGGCGTCATGGACAAAGAAGAGTTGCCGTGCATGCGATGCAGTCTTTCTGTTGCTGCTGTTCAGAAGGTAACTCGAGCAAAATCCAAGTATAAAATGATTCAGCACGCACCAGGTTTTCGCTGCCGCTGCAGCGTGGTTACAATATAATTACCTAAGGAGAAATCATGGCTCAGCCAAATGCAGCAATATTAGAATCCTATCTAAAGACTTTCATGATTGACGCAGAACACTCTCGCATCAGAATAGGAAATCATGAAGTTGCCTTTCATTGCGATAAATTCAATACCCGAATTATAAAAGGTCTTGAAGACGTTATAGGCGTGGCAGACTCCTACAAGCTTCTTGTTGCGTCCGCAGAAAAAGCCACGCTTCAGATGTTTTCTGATTTTCTGGTTTCTGAGATTAAACCCCAATTCGATGCACTCTCACCCGAAGACAAGTTTACCACACTTGTTGAGATAGGGAAACTTCTTGGTTACGGAGCGCTTAATGCATCCCGAATAAGCGATAAAGGAGGGGAGTTTTCTTCGCCATCTTCATATCTGGCTGAAGGATGGTTGGAAAACCAAACTCGCTGGAATTGGAAGCAGCGCACTGATCCTGTATGTTATGACATGTGCGGTTTTATAGCCGGAGTTCTCTCTATTGTTTATGGAAAACCTGCTGGAACCTATAAAGTTACTGAGATGGAATGCCGTTCAAAGGGAGACTCCGTATGCAATTTTAAGGCGGAGGTAAAGTAAAATGCCTATTAATGCAGATCAGATTAGAGAAGCCGTTGCCGGTCTCGGGCTTGTTGGCGATAAGGAAACCGGAATCCTTCGCAGATTCGGAGTGATTCTTGCAAACAATTCGGTCGATTTTCTCGTAGGCAGAGAGATAGATTTCATCGATTTTCTTGGCCCCAAGGCTTTGAATCTTGCCGAAAAAGTTTTAATAGATGCAGCCCAATGGTGCGCCAATGCCACTTTTGGTGGTATAATGGCCTCCCAAGAGTGGAAAGGCCTTATTGAACCCGAGATAAAGTCCGTTCATGACAGGTTTGCCGGTCTTGTTGCAATAACGAATTGTCTGGGCTGGGGCAAGATATCAGAATTCAAGGTTGACGAAGCAAACGAGAAAGTCGAATTCACCGTGGATCATTCGTATTACGTAGACGCCTGGAAAAAGCGCTTCGGCAAATCCGATAGGCCAATATGCTATATGTGGACCGGCGTTGCAGGAGGTTATGCCGACTTGCTTTTCAAAGGCGAAGTCCACAGCCATGCAGGGACCGAAACAGAATGTGCGGCTGTAAAAGGGTCTCTCTGCAAATTCATTGGTGAACCTCATTCAAAGAAGTTCGATTTAAGATAGGGTGAACATAAAACGTCTGCGAAGTTTCTTCCCTGCGCTTTCAGACGGAAAAAAAATATACTTTGATAATGCGGCGACCTCGTTGACACCTAAACCGGTAATCGACGAGGTCGTCAGTTATTACGAGAAATTCGGGGTCAATGCGGGGAGGGGCGCCTACAGGCTTGCCTTTGAACTCAGTATGAAACTTGAAGAAGCCCGCGAAAACGTGGCTTCATTCATAAATGCCTCACCGGAAGAAATTGTCTTTACTTTTAATACCACCGATTCCATTAATAAGCTTGCCCTGTCGCTTGACTTAAAACCAGAAGACCGTGTTTTGATTACTCAAATAGAGCATCATTCGAATCTTCTCCCGTGGAAATTATTGGAAAAGAATAAAGAAGTCAAGGTTGACGTATTGCCTGTTAATGAAGAGGGGGGAATCGATATTGATCTCCTTGATAAATACTTGAAGAATAAATCGAAGATGTTTGCATTCACGGCTGCATCAAACGTACTCGGAACAATACTGAAGGCGAAAGAAATGTCTGATTTAGCTCATACCAATGGAGCACTCGTATTAATTGATGCAGCCCAAATAGTTGGTCACAGAAAATTCGATGCAAGGGAAGTAGGTTGTGATTTCGCGGCTTTCTCTGCCCACAAGATGTGTGGTCCTCCTGGCGTCGGAGTGCTTTATATAAAAAAAGGCGCTGAAAAGCATCTCTCGCCCGCTTTTCTTGGCGGAGGAACTGTCAAGGAAATTTCTGGAAATCAATTTTTTCTAAGGGAACATCCTTATGATTTTGAGCCAGGAACACTTAATATACCTGGCATACTCGGTTTTAATCAGGCAGTCAAGTTTGTTGAAAACATAGGCTTGGATAACATTGAAAGAAAGATTCAAAATCTTTACCGGTTTATTATTAACGAGCTATCATCGAACAAGAATATTCTCTTGTACAACAACACTCTGGAAGAAAATGTAGGAATAGTCTCCTTTAATATTAAAGGCGTTTCGCCGCACCAGGCTGCCGTTGCATACGATAATCTTGGCAATATCATGCTTCGTTCAGGATTTCATTGTGCAATCCCTTTCGTACAAGCCATAGGAGCTAAAGAAGGAACCATACGCGCCTCCGTAGCCTTCTACAATACCATAGAAGAAGCAGAGCGTTTTATTGAAATTACTTCCGAGGTCATCTCCGCAATTAAATGAAGAAGATCATTACAATTGAAGGTCGCCAAACTACTTACTACAGCACCAATCTTTGCAGTTACGGAGAAAAAGGTGACTATGAACTATTTCCATCCGAAGAACAGAAATTGGACATGATAAAGCTAAAAGACAGACTCTTGCTTTTTACATCTGTAAAGGGAAGCAACCTGGCTGTTCAATTTATCTATGCCGATACCAAAGTAACTATCTATGAGGAGGGTAGGTTACTTCTGCTGGGAGTTACACCCGATACGCATGAACAGGCATTCAAAATATTGCTGAGGATTCTAAACCTTTCTGACAAATGAAAAATCATCCATACTGCACCTTATCTTGGGTTATCAGTAATTATACCTATTGACGCTCACTTCAAATGAATCATCATTAACGCGTTACAGGAGGAACTGCTATGAGTATAATCAAAACCCTGCCGCGCAGGAAAAGCCGTCGAAAGAGAGAGAGTCTTTGCGACTTTCTCAGTGAACTATATGAAGACATTATTCCGGCACGAGAAGATACCCCAGCAATCAGTAGGCGCAAGCATAAAAATGTTCAAAGTAATATACCTTCGGGTCATTTCTTCCCTCCGAATTCATCCGCTAAGGCACTCACGCTTTTGATTAAGAATTCATGTATTTAATCTGAATAATACTCGTTAAAATACTTCGTTCATTTTGCATTCTGTTTAATCAATAAAATTCAGTAAGATAAAGAGAAGGGATGTGTTATTGACAGTCATTATTCCACAGCTATAATGTATATCAACTAGGTTAAAATGATTGAAGTCTATCTAAAATTCCTTGGGTACTTGAATACAATTTTATTTTTAAGAAAGGATTAGTATGGACGGTAAGAAAAATATACTAATCGTAGATGATGAGATTGATTTTGCGAAAAACCTAGAAACATTATTGTCAACAAGAGGTTTTGATTGTAAAGCGGTTTTCAGCAGCGAACAGGCTATCGAAACTACTGCAAGAAAGAAGTTTCAGCTTGTAATTGTGGATTTGAATATGCCTGAAATGGACGGCATACAATTGATCAGAAAAATAAAAGCGGTTAATCCCAAGCAGCAAATCTTGATAATAACCGGGTTCCCTTCCCATGACTCTCAAGCTGAGGCATTCGAACTCGGGGTTCAAAATTATTTAGTTAAACCCTTTTCAACCAATGAATTTCTTGAAACAGCATCTAAGTTACTTGATTATACTGAAGATGATAAGTCAATGGTTCTTTCCGGACCTGTTGTGCTTAATTATGAAAACTTGATACAGATGTATGCAAGGGAGGGGAAAAGTATGATTCTCGAAATCAGACACAAGGGAGATATTGGTCGGATATATTTTGAAAAAGGGAAAGTATGCCATGCTGAAACCAAGAAATTTCAAGGTGAACAAGCTTTTTTTGAAATTCAAAATTGGAACGCGGGCTTGTTTGAAACCAAGTCTTTGGACTTTTCTTTCCCGAAAACAATTAATAAAAGCTTGGAATCATTACTTCTCAAGACCGTAAAATCAGCCGATTCAGAAAAGATTATCGAACAAAAAACAAAAAAAACTCCAACTCAAAGGAGGAACCAAATGGCGAATTTGGACGAAATCCTGGCCGAATTCAGATCCGAAGTCGCTGAATTCGTATCGACAGATATCGTAGAGATAGCATCAGGCTTGTCTATCGGAGGAGGCTCGATATATCCTGATTTTGACGCAACCGTAGCTTCCGCCGCTTATGCTGATGTCGTAAAAGCAAATGAAAGGGCTATCTTTGCACTTGGCGGTAAAGATGCTTTAGGTTCAACCGAAGACATACTGA
Organism: bacterium; assembly: GCA_012517375.1. Lineage (NCBI taxonomy): Bacteria > bacterium. The sequence continues at coordinate 44,467 of JAAYVC010000101.1, forward strand.
TTACTACGGAGAAAGCCTATATACTTATTGTTGTTTACCCTGGAAACAAATTCTATCACGGTCTGGCGATTACCAGAAAAGGTAACCTTGGTATGGCAAGAGTAATAATGAAGAAGTATGTACCTAGAATCCTTGAGGTAATTCCCAAGTAGCGCTTGCTTTATAAATGCTTATAATACAAAAACCCCAATAATGATTGGGGTTTTCCATCAGAAGGGTGGGTGAGGGGATTTGAACCCCCAACAACTTGAGCCACAGTCAAGCACTCTGCCATTGAGCTACACCCACCATTGATGAGGCATTTTATCCGAATCCCTCAGGGTGTCAACACCCAAACGATTAAAAAATACCTGCAATCGTAAACACTTGACCTTTCTTCTTTATCTAATATACTTTCTGCAAACCTTAAATATAGGAGATCACAATGAATAAAAAGATGTTTCTGGGATTCTTGACAGCGGTGTCTCTGCTGTTTCTTAATTGCGGCTTGTCGCCTAAAAAACAACAAGAAGAAACAGTCGTGGAAACCGGCAAAGGCAAGATTTTTGCTAATCAAGTCAAGGATGCTATAGAAAATGCGGGGCCATTCAAAGTCAGCACCAAGGTGTTAAAAAGAGGCGATGAATATGACGTCAGGGTTGAACTGAAGACTGCATCCAGAACCGATGAGGATTGGAATTCAATGTCCTCTGAAGAGCAATACGGCTACTTCATGGGTGTCTGCGCAGGAGCTACCGGTATTCTTGCCGCTCAATCAATTGATGATTTTGATTTTGCGGATCTGCTGATAGATTATAAAGGAGAAACCTGGTCAATTCCGATCAACTACTGCTCCTACCTCGCTTCAGCGAGCATGTCCGGCACAATGAGCGACGAAGATATCGGCACCAAGCTTTTGGATAAATTGGAGAAAGTAAAATAGACACAAGCTCTTAACTAAGCTGAAAGACCTTTTCAAACAATGCCTGTTGATTTATTCGCTTGACAAGCATTAACATCGCTCATATTCTTAATAATGGATTCATCAGAGGCGCTTCGTGAAATAGAAAAACTTAGAGAGCAAATTAATCACCACAATTACTGTTATTACGTTCTTGCTAAACCTGAGATCTCGGACGCAGAGTTTGATCTTCTCCTGAGAAGATTGTCCGACCTTGAAAACAAATATCCTGAATTAATAACACCCGATTCACCTACTCAACGTGTCGGCGGCCAGCCGCTCGAAGGCTTCAAGCAAATCACTCACGAAAAACAGATGATGAGCCTTGACAATACATACTCAGAGGATGACTTATCAGATTTTGACAGAAAGGTGCGTCAGTCGGCCGGAAGTCAGATTTATCTCGTGCAGCAAAAAATCGACGGTGTTGCAGTAAGCCTTAGGTATGAAGACGGTGTCTTCGTAAGAGGATTAACGCGAGGCGACGGCAGAACGGGCGATGAAATCACGGAAAACCTCAAAACAATCCATTCGATACCGCTAAGGCTCATTAACAATAATTTTTCTAAAGGGGTTTTGATTGTCAGGGGAGAGGTTTATATGCCAAAGGAGGAGTTTGCGCGAATTAACAAGGAGAGAGAAGAAGAAGGACTGGAAACGTTCGCGAATCCCCGCAACTCGACAGCGGGAAGCTTAAAACTGCTTGACCCTCGTGAAGTAGCTAAAAGAAGACTCGCTTTCATGGCGCATTCGCCGTTAATGCCTGATGGTTGGCAGGGTAACTCGCTTTATGAACTTCTTGAAGAAGTAAGAGATTCAGGTATACCGATAATTCCGAAAATGTGCAGATGCAGCGACATTACAGAAGTCCTTTCATATATTCGCAACTGGGAAAAGGAGCGTTTTGATGTTCCCTATGCGGTTGACGGTGTCGTTGTAAAGGTCGATTCGTTTACCGCACAAAATGAGTTGGGAGCCACGGCGAAAGCTCCCCGCTGGGCCGTTGCCTACAAATACCAACCCGAACAGGTAATAACTAAACTGCTTGACATCCAGTTGAATGTCAGCCGCACAGGTTCAGTTAATCCAGTAGCAATATTAGAACCAATCCTCATTTCAGGGACTACAGTATCCAGAGCTGGACTATTCAACGAGTCAGAGATCCGGCGCAAAGGTTTAATGATAGGGGATTGGGTGCTGGTTGAAAAAGCGGGCGAGATAATTCCCCAGGTGATCAGGTCCCTGCCTGAAAGAAGAAACGGTACTGAACGTGAGTTCGTAATGCCCGATGAATGTCCTGTCTGCGGCTCCAGTCTGGAGCATTATGAAGGGGAAGTAACCTGGCGATGCATAAATCGTGACTGTCCGGCAATTCTCAAGGCGTCTCTCGCTTTATATGCTTCAAGGGGAGCTATGGATATTGAAGGCATGGGATATATGCTTATCGTTCAACTTGTAGAGAAAGGGCTCGTTAAAAGCATAGCCGACATATATGAACTGGATGCGGATAAGCTATTGACTCTTGAAAGAATGGGCAAGAAATCCAGCGAGAATTTACTCGAAGCGATTACGGAGAGCAAGAAAAGAGATCTTTCAAGGTTGCTTTACGGACTCGGAATACGCTTTGTGGGCGCAAAAGGTGCGCAAGATCTGGCAAAACATTTCCCGAATATCTCCGAACTGATCAACGCCGATTACGAGGAATTGAGTTCGATTTCAGGAATTGGGCCTGTTACAGCCAAAAGTGTTTGTGATTTTTTTTCCAACTCCAAAAATCTCGATCTCATAAAACGTCTTGCAAAAGCAGGTGTCAATATGTCATCCGAAAGGATGGGAATAATATCGAATACGCTTAAAGGTCTGAGTTTCGTCTTTACAGGCACTCTTGATGGAATGACAAGAGAAGCGGCAGCCCAAGAGGTTATAAAACGGGGCGGAAAGGTATCATCCTCGGTGTCGAAAAATACATCCTATGTCGTAACGGGTAAAGACCCAGGTTCGAAGTATGAAAAGGCCCTAAAGCTCGGAATCAAGGTTGTTTCCGAAGAGGAATTCATAAATATTCTTGAACAAAATCAAAACTGAGAAATCAGATGAGCATTCCAATCTATGTTTTTAATTTTCTTCAGTTAACTATATTTTTTCGAACGCTGCTCGGGTGTGTTGAGAAGTGAGTTCCACAAACTCTGAAGACTTGTACATAATCGCTCGCGAGAATATGGTCAAGACCCAATTGCTGAAAAGGGACATCGCTGATAAACGCGTACTTGAAGCTTTCCGGAAAGTCCCCAGGCATTTGTTTGTTCCTGTTGATAACCGGTCAAATGCCTACGAAGACTGCCCGCTTCCCATTGGATTCGGTCAAACAATCTCGCAACCTTTAATGGTTGCCTTAATGACTCAATTGCTTCATCTTAAGGGGAATGAGAAAGTGCTTGAGATTGGCACGGGATCAGGATATCAAGCCGCCATTTTAGCTGAACTTTGCCGCGATGTATACACCATCGAATGTATTAAAGAGCTTAGCGATCTTGCCAGTGATATCCTCTTTTCTCTTGAATATAAGAATATTCACGTTAAAACAGGCGATGGATATTCAGGATGGCCCGAGGAAGCTCCTTTTGACGCTATAATCATCACCTGTGCGCCGGAATATGTCCCCCCTCCTCTTTTCGAACAACTTAAGATAGGGGGGAGGCTTATTGTTCCGCTTGGCCCCCAGCACAAGATTCAATCGCTGACTATTTTTTTAAAAGACGAGTCCGGAATCTCCGAAAAATACGAAGGAGGGTGTTTTTTTGTTCCCATGAAGGGAATGGTTGAGAATAACTAACATCTTTGATTAACTCCAGATTGACTTTTATAAAGACTTGCGTATTATTCGAAAAGGAGACTCATATGCTTCAGATAAAAACCGAAGAGGATTTCAGAAGGGAAGTGCTTGAAGCTGAAGTTCCTGTTTTAGTTGACTTCTGGGCTTCGTGGTGTCATCCTTGTACAATTCTTGGACCTGTAATCGAAGAACTGTCTAAAGATTACGCTTCAAAAGCTAAGGTAGTCAAAGTCAATGTTGATGAATCTCGCGTATTAGCCCAAGCTTACAACATAATGAGTATTCCGACTGTCATATTTTTCAGTAAAGGACAAATTGCAGATCGCAGCATAGGTGCAGTACCAAAAGAAGTTTTAAGCGAGAAACTTAATGCTTTGCTTTGAAGGGGATGAAGATGCCTAAACCCTTCGACTCGAAGAAACTCTCCCTCTCTGAGGGTTTGACATTCGACGACGTGCTTCTTCAACCGCAACGTTCAGAAGTTTTGCCAAGAGATGTCGATCTTTCCACAAAATTTACAAAGAAGATTTCACTCAAACTCCCACTCGTAAGCGCCGCTATGGATACGGTTACCGAATCCGCGATGGCTATCGCGCTTGCCCAGCAAGGCGGTATTGGCGTCATTCATAAAAACATGAGCATTGAACGGCAAGCTGATGAGGTCCGCAAGGTTAAGCGAGCAGAAAGCGGAATAATTGAAGATCCCTATACCGTACCTCCAGACATGAAGCTTAAAGCCGTAAAAGTTCTTATGGAACGTCACCACTACGCAGGTTTTCCAGTAGTGGACAAGGAACATCGAGTGCTTGGAATTGTAACCCGACGGGATATTATGTTCGAAGAAGATCTCGATCTTACTGTAGATAAGGTTATGACCTCGGAAAATCTCATTTCCGCTAAAAAAGGAACAAGTCTAACAAAAGCAAGGGAAATTCTTAAGCGAAGCAAACTCGAAAAACTGTTACTTACGGATGATCAAGGTCGGCTGGCCGGATTAATCACAGCGAAGGATATTCTCAAAAAGCTTGAACATCCTGACGCAACTGTCGATGATCGCGGCCGCTTACGGTGCGCAGCTGCCGTAGGCGTTTCAAAGGACTCGTTCGAAAGAGTAGACGCTCTTATAGAAGCCGGTATAGACGCAATCGTTGTTGATACCGCTCACGCTCACCAAAAACTGACTATGGATCTTGCTTCTAAATTACGTAAAAAAACAACTACCGTACAACTTATCATAGGAAACGTAGGGACAACAGAAGCTGCTGCCGATCTTGTAAAATTGGAGCCCGATGCAATAAAAGTCGGGATAGGTCCCGGCTCAATATGCACGACCCGCGTAGTTGCAGGTATAGGAGTTCCGCAACTTACAGCAATAATTAACTGCTACAGCGAAGCTCGCAAGGCTAAAATCCCGATAATAGCTGATGGCGGCATAAGATATTCTGGAGATATAGTAAAATCGCTTGCTGTAGGCGCCGACACTATCATGATAGGCAATCTCTTCGCCGGAACGGACGAAAGCCCTGGAGAGTCAATTTTATTGGAAGGTAGAAGATATAAAATCTACAGAGCCATGGGTTCCATTGATGCCATGAAGCAAGGTTCAGCCGATCGTTACTTCCAGGAAGAATCCAAGAAGTTTGTACCCGAAGGAATAGAAGGTATTGTCCCGTACCGGGGATCAGTAAGAGAACAAATATACCAACTTGCTGGTGGAACAAAATCCGGGCTTGGTTATAACGGAGCAAAGAACATAGCAGAACATCGTAAGAATGCAAAATTCGTAAAGATCTCCGGAGCCGGCCTGAGAGAAAGCCACCCTCACGATGTTCGAATAACAAAAGAAGCCCCTAACTACGAACTCCAAAGATAGGGCAGACCGCTATTATTGAGCACCATTAGCTTACCGCAAGCAAGGAGATGCAGGATTAAGACTTAGTTTACATAATATAAATTATCGGCAAGAATATGTTTTGCAGAAGGTGGTCTAGCGGTTCGGCAAGGCGGATTTCTTTAAGAATCAAGCATTACGGTCTCGGGCTACTAGTCGCGGTTTTTTTAAGCTTTGCAACCCAGGCACAATTTCGACAAGACATTTCTCGTTGAAAATAAAAATGCGGCAACAGCTGCGGGAGCTACAACGATGATCTTCCAGTTGTACTCAATAGCATTATGGATATCTCCGTGAAGAAACAACCATATTGCTCTCGTCATGCCGCAACCAGGGCAAGGATGACCGAAAACAATCCTGAAAAGACATACGGAAGAATTTCCCTCGATAAACGAAAAAGGAAGCAATGATATTGCTACTGCAAGGATTACAGCCAGAAAAAGCAAACCAATTTCAGGCAGATTATAAATCAGAAAATCAGTTTTGAAGGAGTTCCCTGCCGTCTGCATCCTTGAAACTGCCTGTAGCGATGAGAATTATATCTATAAGCCACCAAATTCCGCAGCCTCCTCCGGTCAAAAGCATCAAGATGCCCGTGCCTATATGGCCTGTGTAAAAGCGGTGTATTCCAAGGCCTCCCAAAAAAATAGCTAGAAGTAATGTCACTAGCCACTCTTTCCTATCTGAATCCGATTTCTTTTTCAGCAATACTCCGCATTTGATGCATAATTCCTGATTAGATGCTGTTTCAGCTCCGCAATTCCAGCAGAATCTGTCCGAATTCAACGGCCTTACGCCGCATTTTAGACATATATCCGCTTTTTCAGCAACCTCTGCTCCGCAATGCCTGCAGTACATCCGATATACTCCTTTTAATCGTTTTCCTGTCTGATACCCGTCAATTTTCTCATTCCAATTTTATAGACGTCAGATTTCAATTGTTGTTTCACTAAAATAATAAAGCCCCGGATATCCGGGGCTTTAAGAAATTCTGTATGGATTGTATGATTAAGCAGTAGGTACCATTCCCTTGAACCAGCTTTCGGCAATTGCACCAATCACAGGCATCTTCCAGAACTTTCCCTGAGCGGCCTGAATGAGTCCGATGATAGATAACACCTCTAATGCAAGCCCTACAAGCACTATTACTATCCACACGAGTACTCCGCAGATGCCCATGCCGATGCCGTATCCGTAGCCGTACGAAGCAACTGCAATGGCGCCGGCAATTGCCCACAGTATTCCGATGATGATACCGAACGCCACTTCAAACATGAAAAGAACCATACCCTGGCGCCCGTGATATTTTGAAAAAGGATTATCCTTGTGGGCAAGCAAGGGGACGAGGAAAAGAAGACCTGCAAGCCAGCCGACAAATGGAATAATTACCGCTGCTACACCGACATAGGCTAACCAGGCAAGGCTTTTACCTTCCTTGATTTGTTCTTCTGTTGCACTAGGAAAGGCCATTTAAACGCCTCCAAAGGTTTAGAGTTTCTATTGATTGGTTTGATTCTATTCAAAGCTTAGGGGTTGTCAACTAAAGTTAACTTGACCAACTATTTTTTCCCATTGACTTCATTCTGTTTTCTAAGAAAATTGTGCAATGGTAAACAATCGCTCCGATTTTTCCAGTTTTACGGAAGACAAGGTATTCTTGACCTGCTGGATAGCTTTCCTTGCACTTATGTTAATTTTTTTTTCCGGTATATTTATTGCTCCAATTCTCGTAAGATTAGGAGCGGATCGTATTGCCGAGGTTCTGTATAAGATCTACCGCATCTCGTGTCATCAGCTTCCGTCCCGCTCGTGGCTCGTGTGCGGGAATAAAATGGGTGTCTGCGTCAGATGTTTTTCGATATATCTTTTTTTGATTATTTCCGGTTTCGCGCTTCTATTCAAGGGAATCCGGATATGGCTTCTGCAAAAGAGATTTCTCCGGTTTGTTCTGCCGGTTTTCATCCTTCTCCTCTCCCCTCTTCTCATTGATGGTTTTATTCAGCTTTTTACTTCATGGGAAAGCAATAATTTTTTGAGATTCCTAACAGGAGCGTTCTCGGGCATAGGTACTTCATTCATTTTAGGCTATCTTGTGCTTCGCGTCGCGAATTCCAATTGACGCTTGGTTCTAAGAATCTTCCGTTCTCCAGCAAGAAGGATTATTAGTTCTGCAATCAGATGAAGGACTATGCCAAGCGCAGACGTTTCGTAATTTAATGCAAATTAGCGAGACAATATTCTTAACGGATATCCTGTTTCAAGCCATTTGCTTATCATTTTCCTTTAATTCGGAAAGTATCTTTACCTTATACTCATTAAACCGGTCGCTTTTGATTGCCGATCTTATCTCCTGCATAAGCGTATAGTAGAAATGAAGATTATGAATCGAGATTAGCCTGGGTCCAAGAATCTCGCCGGAGATAAATAGGTGTCTGAGAAAAGCCCTGGAGAATTTTCTGCAAGTATAACATGAACAGTTTTCATCTAATGGACCTGCATCTTCCTTGAATTGTGCATTGCGGATGTTTATCTGACCTTTGCCTGTGAAGGCTGAACCTGTTCTGCCGTTGCGTGTAGGCAATACGCAGTCAAAAAGATCGATTCCGCGAGAAACCATCTCCAAAATATCTTCAGGATAGCCAGCTCCCATTACGTATCGAACCTTCTCAAAAGGCAAAATATCTTCAATGCGTGAAATCAATCTGTAAGTCAATTCCCCAGGTTCGCCTAAGCACAGTCCTCCTAATGCAAAACCTTGGAAAGGCAACGAAGTAATCTCTTTAGCTGAGCGCTCCCGAAGATCCTCGTACGTGGCTCCCTGTATGATTCCGAACATGCGATGTTGTGATATAGAATCCAGGGATCTTTGCGCCCATAGGGTTGTTCTCTCAAGCGACCTGACTGCCTGAGGATACTCGGCCGGATAACCGACAGGTTCATCCAGAACCATCCAGATATCGGTATCAAGGGATTCCTGTATTTCAATAACCTTCCTTGGTGTAAATTCATGCCTGGAACCATCGATATGGGATTGGAAGGTAACGCCATCATCTGTGACGTTCCGCAATCCTGCAAGGGAATGAATCTGGAATCCTCCTGAATCCGTAAGTATAGGCTTGTTCCACCCCATGAATGACGAAAGTCCCCCGGCGTTTCGAACAACTTCCACTCCCGGTCTCAAATAGATGTGGTAGGCGTTTGAAACCAGTATCTGCCCCCCAAGTTCCGAAATTTCGTCCGGTGTAAAAGCCTTAACCGTCCCTTGTGTCGCGACTGCCATAAATGCCGGTGTTTCAACTTTTCCATGAATAAGTTCAAGCGTTCCTTGGCGCGCACTTGAACCCGCATCTATTGAATTGACAGTGAACTCAATCACTTTTCCATCCTGTCTGTTTTCTTGTAGACGTAGACTTGGATACTCTCATGAGGATATGTTCCTTGAAAATTGGACTGGGTCCTCAAAAGAAACCGACGTTTTCTTTTGAGGTATTATTAGCATTCCGTCACCGTAAGAAAGAAAACGGTAATCCCTCTTCAATGCTTCGCTGTATGCGTGAAATAAAAGATCCTTTCCGCAAAATGCAGCAGTAAGAAGAAGCGGTGTTGACCCTGGCTGGTGGAAGTTTGTTAAAAGGGCATCAACATTTTTAAATTTATAACCCGGATAAATAAATAAACCCGTTTCACCGGTTTGAGCAATAACATTTCTTTGACTGAAGGACTCAAGAGTACGTGTAACAGTTGTTCCTACTGCAATTACTCTTCTGGCTTTGTTGATTAGTTCTGCATTGTATCGAGTAATACGGAAATATTCCGAAAGCATTACATGCTCTTCAACATTATCCGTCGCGATTGGCCTGAAAGTTCCCTCTCCTACATCAAGCTGAATATAAGCGATGCCTACGCCTTTATCGCGGATTTTTTTTAATAAATCAACAGTAAAATGAAGCCCTGCAGTAGGGGCCGCTATCGAAAACCCGTTTCTTGCGTAAACGGTTTGGTATGTTTCTAAATCCTTCTTCTCTGGCCGTCTGTCAATATATGCGGGAAGCGGAGCAAGCCCCAGCTTGTCAAAAATAGTAGATTCGCTCACAAGGAATTTGAGTATAAGATGGCCCTCTTTTTTCTCAATAACCTCCGCAATACTTTGCCCCACCTCGTCTTGCAGCTTCTCCCCTATCTTTATTCTTTTTGATGGCCTGGCCAGAGAAGTCCACACCCCTTCTGAAAGCCTGTGCGTTAATAGAATTTCAACTATTCCACCGGTGTTGCGCCTGAGTATCAAACGAACTGGTTGGACTTTGGAATCATTAAGAACAATGCAGTCTCCTGGTTCAAGATAGTCGCATATATCGCTGAACTTGCGATGAACTATTTCCCCTGAATCCTTATGGATTATTATCAAATTACAGGAATCGCGAGGTTCAACAGGATATAACGCTATCTTCTCTGATGGAAGCTCGTAAGCGTATTCTTCCCTGTACATTGGAGATGTTATTGTCCCTTGCGTTGAAGTCAACGAAAATTATTTCTAGCGCTTTTAATAATGAAACCTAATTCTGTGAAATAGCTTCGAGTCCTGATTTGATCTTTGAATCTGATAGGGGCAATTGAATTTCACCGCGAGCGTCAAAACTTTTCTGACTGAAACCAGATTCTACTACAATATTAAAGAAACCGTAAAGCCTGTACCTGCCTTTCTCGAGAAAGCTTTTAGCCGTTTTCTTATTAAGGGATGAGTAAGGTATTATTAAATCTACATATCCTGTATTAGAGTTGTTTGGACCGATTTTCAACGATAGTTTATGCTTACCTTTTACAACGGTTGCATCGTTGATGGAAAATGTGTAATCTAAGTTCTCAACCGAGATAGAATGTTTATAAGGATTAGTCGCTTGTAGATTAAGCCGCATCTTGAATCCTCCTGAATCCGAAGTCACCACTGATGCTGAAACAATCTTGAAGCCAACGTCTTCGTAAAGATTTATCCGCACGCCGCTAGACGTTGTAGTGTACTTATAGTCTGGTATCCCGACCGATACTTTTGCACCAACTGTTGAACCCCTTGTAACCATCGAACCTTGAACGGGTTCTGTGCTTATTACCTCACCGGGCTTGTATTTTTCGCTTTCTTCTTCACCGTTCGATAAGAGCTTAAGTCCCATTTTTGCTATAATCTCGGCTGCCTCAAGCAGCTGCACTCCTCTTACGTCAGGAAGTTTCACAGTCAGTGGTGCCGCAAGTTTGACTTTTATGGTATCTTGGACTGCCGAATCCGCTAAAGGATCCTGCCATGCTATAAGACCGCGAGGCATACTGTCGGTATACAGCGAATCTTCGAGGATTATAAGTACAATATCTGTGTCGCTTGCAAAAAAGGTTTTCGCGGAATCCGGCGTAAGTCCCTTAAGCTTAGGCATTATCATTGTCTGTGCGCTTGAGGTTGCAAATACGGCAACGACGGCCGATAAAATCAAATAAGGTTTCATATTTCTCATAGATTAGATTCTAGGAATTAGACGAAAAAAGTCAAGGCAGGTTAGCTTCAACAAGGTCAGGTTTAGCTTACCTAGTCAAGTCAGAGTTAAAGATATTGGTCAGGTTTCGTAGTCAGGATTCAAAGAAATGCGGTCAGGAATCATGAACAAAACATGGACAGAAGATGGCCAAAAGTAGCGGCTGGAAGCCGCATTTGCCGAATTAGCGCTGAAAGCGCATACGTTTGGCAAAAACAATTTCAAAGTCCGGGGTCCCCACGTAAGTGCGAAGCAATTTCGTGGGGTAGAAAAAACCTTCCCATAATAATGCTAGAAGCATTATTATGGGGACCCCTGTTGTCATGTTATTTGCCAAATCACGAGGCAGAAGCTAAACTGCACAGCTTATCTTTTCCTTGACATGCACTGCATAAGCCCTAGAATTTGCGAGTGAGCATACGCGTACTCCCTCCTGAAACTGCAGCAAAAATAGCGGCAGGCGAGGTCATACAGAGACCTTCGTCCGTTGTCAAGGAATTGATAGAGAACTCACTTGACGCCGGAGCTACACGAATAGAGGTGTATCTCGAAGAGGGAGGCAAGAGTCTTATACGGGTTGCGGACAACGGCGAAGGCATAGCGCCGCACGAGGTGGAGCTTGCAGTCAAGCGTTTTGCAACGAGCAAACTCGAGACTGCGGAGGACCTTGTGCGGATTTCATCGTTCGGCTTCCGCGGCGAAGCGCTTGGTTCCATCGCTGAGGTGAGCGAGCTTTCTATCGAGACCCAGAAGCAAGGCTCTGAGAGCGGCATTTTAATGAGAGTGCACGCAGGAAAGATGGTGAGCAGGGAGGAGGTCGTGCGCATGCCGGGGACGACCGTAACCGTCTCCCGGCTCTTCTTCAACCTTCCGGCGCGCAGGGCGTTCCTTAAAAGCGAACCCTACGAGCGCAGGCTTGTGCTAGAGGTAGTGCGCAACTATGCCATCTGCTTTAATGATGTATATTTTGATGTCAAAGGTCCGAAACAGACTTACGCTTGCTATCAGCCTCAGGATGACTGGATTACGCGGTTAAAGGAGATTTTGCCTGACTTGAAGAACGTCGAGTTGATTCCTATCGGAGCAAGTCACTCCCAGCTTTCCGTAAAGGGAGTGATTGTCAGACCTGACCAGGCAAGAGAACTTTCGAGGATGCAGCGCACGTTCTTCAACTCAAGACCCGTTCTCTACCGAGCAATATTCAGGGCCGTTCTCGAGGGATTCGGACCTCAGCCAGGTTCCCAGATACCTTTCTTCGTGTTGATGCTCTCCTCTCCCCCAGAACTTCTCGATGCGAACATACATCCTGCAAAGACAGAGGTGCGTTACCGCGACGAACGCTTTCTCTTCGATTACATCTCCCAACTCGTGAGGAAAGGTCTGCACGGCCAGACTGTTGCGAACCTTGATATAGTGGAGCGTCCGGGATTCCGGCGTGGAAGCGAGTGGATAAGTGAGATGGATGCAAAACAGCTCTCTATGGATACCAATCCCTCTTTGCAAACACGCATTGAAGGAACACTGGATGAGACGGATGTTACGGGTGTTAAGGGTGTTACGGGTGTTACGGGTACGGGCGGTGCTACTAGCGGTGAATACCGAGAGAGTGCAGACGAGCATCCAAAGGCTTTTCGGGAATCCCAGACTTCTTTCTGGCAGCTTCAGAACTCATACATTCTTGCTCAGATTGCCTCGGGGCTTGTGATTGTCGATCAGCATGCGGCGCACGAACGGATACTGTACGAACAGATGCTCGAGAGACTGAGTTCGAATTCCGCAAAACAGCCGCTTTTATTCCCATTGATAGTCGAACTGACGCCGGAGGAGTTCGCGACCTTTGAGGAGATAGAAAGCGAACTTTCGGAGCTTGGACTCGACGCGGAACCCTTCGGACCTAACCAGGTGATGGTGGAGACTCTTCCTGCAGATTCTCGGATGAGCGCTTCCGATTTGCGGGAGCTGTTCAGGGAGTTCAACGCAACGAGCGAGGTCAAGCTCGGAAACCGCGATAGGATGGCCGCACTCATTTCGTGCAAAGCGGCTGTTAAAGCGGGACGCGCGCTGTCCCAGGCGGAGATGGAATCCTTAATCAACAGACTCTTCAGCTGCAAGAACCCTTACTTCTGTCCGCATGGAAGACCCACGGTTATAAAGTTCACGATGGATGATCTTGACAAGCGATTCGGTCGAATATAGCGGATGGAAAACCAAAGACTGATCCCGGTTATTCTAGGTGCAACTGGAGTGGGAAAAAGCGAAATCGCTTTCGAGCTGGCAAGAAGGTATTCATGGGAAATTGTGTCGGTTGATTCACGGCAGTGCTACCAGTTCATGGAGATTGGCACGGCAAAGCCGAACGCTGAAATGCGTTCGCTTGTTTCTCATTATTTGCTTGATCTCTGCCCTCCGGATTACAAGCTATCGGCAGGCGAGTTTGCCCGTCACGCATGGGAGCTTTTTTTAAGTCTCGAACGGCCTCTGGCTGTGGGTGGAGCAGGTTTTTACATGAAGGCCATATTCGAACCCTTGCACGCCAACCTGCCTCACAATCCATTGATTAGAGAAGAGCTTGAAACACTGCCTACGGCGACGCTTGCTCGAAAACTCAAGGCCGAAGACCAAGTTACCTCTGAGAAACTTCATCCCAACGACCGCCAGAGACTACTCAGAGCGCTTGAGGTGTGTCTTGCCGCGCGAAGGCCGTATTCCGAACTCATCAAGGAGACTCCTCCTTCTCCTCCGGTCAAACCTTTCTACATCGGACTCAGGCTGGACAGAAACGAATTGAGAAAGCGTCAGGAACACAGACTTGAGCGTATGCTCAATGAAGGATTCGTTAACGAGGTTCGAAGGCTCAAGGAGATGGGCTTTTCTAGGGACTTGTACGCCTTCAACGCATACGGCTACAAAGAGCTATTCGACTATCTCGATGGTTTAACAACTCTCGATGATGCAAAGGGGTTAATCCTTTCTAAAATCCACTCCTTTACGAAACGCCAGGAGACTTTTTTCAAAACACTGGGCGAGATAAAATGGATAGACGCTTTTGATTTCAACAATACACAGGAAGCAGTAAGACTTCTTATTGAGAAACAGCTCCATGCTTATTTTATTTAATTAAAATCGTAATCGGTCAGACTGAACTCCAGGGTATCCTTTCCTATCATTACGGTCTGCTTGATTATCCCGACATCTGGTGCAAACCATATACCGCCGTCCTCGTAGGTAACATGCATGCATGAAAAGAAATTCCCTGCATCGGTTCCGAAATCCTTGAGGCTGTCAACGGTTGCACCCTCCCAGGTTTTACCTACCCAGAGGGGAAGCAGGCAAAGCAAACGCTTCTGGGAATTAGAAGAGTTGAAAAAGAATATCGAATCCATCCTTGTTTCGTAGTAAGAGAGGGTGTCTGTGAGCTCGACAGGAATTTTGAAAATTCTTTTGAGCTTCCACTTAATTCCTCCATCCTGCGGGAACGATTTTTCCGTTATGCTCACTTCAAGCGTAATCGTTTGCAGACCGAGCGCCGCCTTGTAGTTCCACGTATTGCCGAGGTCGAGCGGAAAGTAGTTCTGCACGTGAATCGTTATGGTATCTGCAACCTTTATCAGCGTATCAGGGTCCCAGCAAGTGCATTCTATTCTGTAATCCCCGCTTTCCTGAGGCGATACCCAGAATGCCTCTGGCTGGTCAGAAGGAGCAAGAAGAGTGCCGCCGTTCAAAACCTGCCAGCGATAGTATATCTCGTTCTCGTTAGGATCTGTTGCCGTGCAGATGATTTTTACCGTATCGCCTGCCGTAATAAGAGTATCAATCGCAGGTTCGGTATAAACGCTCTCGATAACGGGCGGGTCGTTTTTTATACAGCCCGTGAAAAATATCAAAGCGACAACGGCTGCTGCAGGAAGTATTAACAATAATTTCTTCAACGATTCCTCCAAAGGTTTCTTCGATTTTAATATACGCTTCGAGCGTATCCTTGTCAAGATTTACGGCAATCGATTGCGGTCAATGTTTGCCTCAACGTACAAGGACAAACTTAGAAGTCGATAAAAACTTTCCAGACTTAGCCCGAGCGAAATATACGCCTGAAGGCTGGGAAAGAATTGACCATTCGATGACCGCAATGCCTCTTGAATCCGGACTCGCCTTTGCCGAGTAGACCATGCGGCCTGCTTCATCGTATACATTCAACATCACCAGGGATTCGGCCCCGTTTAACGAAAATCTGACACAGCGAGATAGATTTAAGGTTTGAACCGACAAAGCAAGCGGTTCAGGATTGCGAGCCGCTTCTTCAGATAATCCGAGTGAATGAACTCCGTTCCAGTCGGTCACAAAGAAATCTGTGAGCCTTCCCGGCGAAAATAATACTGTGGACCTGGAATTGGTCGCTTCGTAGGAGTTCGTCGGACAGTGACCGAGATCGTACTCCGCATCGAGCAGGAGCCGCACGCCTTTCTCCGTAATCGAGATCGTACCCGAGAGCGCCTCGCTCATCTCAGGGTAGTTGTTGAGGAAAACGAGATAGGCGTTTTTATCCTCAGGCATATCGATGGTTGTATCCATCTCTCCGGTTATCGCAAAATGGCTGTACATATTAATGCCGGAAAGATCCCTTGATTTGGGAATGTAGTCGGTGTTTAACGTACACGATATATTGAAATTACTTCCCGCAAGAGAGGATAAAGAATCAACGACCTTTCCCAGATTGTTACAGAGAACCTTGATATAGTAGTCTTGCTCCTCGCCTACCGCAGTCACGAAAACGCCGTCCCTGTTTGTGATTCCTGAATAGCCGTTCAGCACTTCATTTGTCTGCCATCCCTGACTGTTTACGTTCACGTTCATGTTCGACAAGGGCTTGCCGTTCGTTCCCAGGGCTTTTACCGTAAGGGTGCACGATTTTGAATACTGCTCTATGACACTGTACTGGTAGCCGTCGCCGCGCCAGTTCCAGATTAGTGAACAGTATTTACTGCCGCCGTGGTCCTTGTCAAACGCTCCGGAAGAGTCAGGTCTCCACTCACTCTCCTCAGGTAAATCGTAGCTTTTTGACATCCACATGGTACACCATACATGGTCTTCGTTGATATCGAGCACACCCACAGTAGGAATCAAGGCCGTTCTTCCGGCAGCCCATGTGATGTCCTGAAACTCGCCGCAGTTGCCGTCGTGATCGCAGGCAATCTCAATGGGCTGAATGGGTCTCGGCGAAGTGGCGCCCCATTTAACAACACCGTTAACCCAGTCATAGACTGCAGAGACGGCGCCCCCTCCAACGCTTTGAGGTTTTATCTCCCATGCGAATTCAATCGTATCGAGCGCGTCCTTGAGCAACGGGTAGGAGCCCGATTCCGTGTACGATTTAGTTCCGTTGTCGTAATAAAGATACTCCCTCCAGAACTTGTTGTATATTATTGCAGGGTTCTCATCGGTCCCGCGCGGATGAATCACGTACCAGTAGTAAATCTCTTTCGGGATCTCGCAGTCAAGATTAATACCATCCTTGAGCACCTTGTAGCGGATGGTCGAATAATAATTCGTGTCCTTATCAGGGTTTCCATAGTCAACGATATCGGCGTATTCGAGTTCGTTATCAATCGCATAAAGCGAGTCCACGTTCTGTCTGATAACGTCGAGGTTAATCACTTTGAGATGACTGGCTGAGATGTGTGCGGCCTCGAATGCAATCTCGTCCCGCAACCGGGGTTCTCTGGGATTAAGAATCATATCCGCAAGAGTGTTCTGTCTCGAGGCGTCAAGCTGGGAAAGATTGTCCGTTAGATCAAGCTTTAGCCAAGAAGGCGATTTCTCGATAGCCAGCAGGGCATTCCCGGTCAATCCATAATCCGGAACAAGGGTGTCGGCAACGGTTCTTGACTGAGGATTGTATTTGATAATCAATGCCGTTTTAGGCGGAAGAAGGAGCCTGAATCTTGAAACGCTTGCAGGCGTTCCTTGTACCGTTTCCAGGGGACGCTGGATAGCATAAGCCTGGCTGGAAAGATACCTCCACTCTTCAGGCGAACTTAAATCCGCCGTGATGCCCGGACGATTCAACCCCTGGAAAATGATTAAGGTAGATGCAAACATTTTTTTCCTCCTGGATTGTCAGCTTAACCGGTCAGACTCAAAAGTCAAGTCTCCAGTATTGACTTGGTTCACATTTGTGAATATGCTTGAACGTGGAGCTTTTGACTGCAAAACGCTTTACGGCGTTAAGATGTAGTCTTGTGATAGGAATTGGAGTAATCGCCGGATTCCTCCTCCCCATTCCCTGGTGGGTTTTCTTGGCAGCAGGTTTTGCTAGTATTGTTCTTGTTTTTTTCTTCTCGGAGAAATTCCTTTACCTGACGATATTTCTTCTTGCTTTCGCTTACGGTAATATTTCCATTCCATCAGGGATATCTAAAGAGACCTACAACGTTCGGATTGTTACGGAAGGCAAAATAGGAGAAAGAGAGGGAGAATATTCGACATTCACGATTGATTCACCTTCATTTTTGAAGGCAAGGAAAGTTCTTATTTATACGAACAGAGATATTACTCCTGGAACAGTATTGAGGGTAAAGGGAGAAATACTTCCCCTATCATTTCCGCGCAATCCCGGACTTTCTGACAGAAACGCTCGCTTAAAAAGGGAAGGTGTCATCGGACGCATAAAGGTTAGTGAGTTGACAATAATTTCCCCCCCTCAGGGCATCGATGCCTGGATAGCACGGGCAAGACAGGGAGTTATCAAGAGATCGAGCGTCCTCTTTGGTCCTGAAGCCGCGATATTCTCTGCAATCCTTCTTGGTAAAACCGATCTTGTCTCCGAGGAACTTTTTTTTGATATGAGGAGAACGGGAACCCTTCATCTCCTGGCAGTATCGGGTCTTAATGTCGGAATCCTTGTCGCTTTTCTTGCTTTTCTTTTCAAGCTTTTAAACATACCTCGAAAATGGTCGCTACCCTTGCTTGTGGTGCTTCTCGCGGGTTATGTAGCTCTTGTAGGACCTTGCCCTTCGATTATAAGATCCTCGCTCATGTGCGTGGCGGTAGCGATAGGCTTTCTCCTCGATCGCAAGACCATGCCTTTGAATAATCTCTCGATTGCAGGTTTAGCCATAATCCTCTGGAAGCCATCCCAGATTCTCGATTTAGGCTTCCAGCTCAGTTTCAGCGCAACTCTGTCTATAATCCTTGCCGTTGAATTGCTAAGTCATACATATTCTAAACTTAATCAGCCAAAGATTCCAAAATGGCTTAATCAATGGATAATCCTGCCCTTGGCTGTATCGCTCGCTGCGACCATATTTACCTTGCCTTTTCTGGCAAGTCAGTTTCATCAAATAACATTATCGTCTGTACTAGCCAATCTGCCGGCAGTGCCGCTCGTCTCATTCGTGTTTCCTTTGGGTCTGGTTGCCCTGCTCTTGAGTCTTATCTGGCTGCCTTTAGGCGAGATAATTGGTTATGCCGTAAGCGGATTATTGTGGTTTCTTGAAAATATACTGCACGTTTTGCCTGGAGAGCTTTTAGCGGCGGCAAGCTGGCCTGCCGCTGTAACGATTGCCCTTTTTGCTTCCGCTCTGCTTTTATATACAGAAAAAGGGAGAAGATATCGATTTGCATTATCTGCACTGATTCTTCTTGCTGGAATCAATATCGGTATATGGCCCTGGGCCCTCAAGGACAGTAGACCGACACTGACTCTTCTCGATACATATTACGGCAACGTCGCTGTTCTTGAATCCGATGGCCGCACTATCCTTCTGAATACAGGCTCAAAAAACGAAACAGTTGTTAGAAACTACCTTAACTCTAGAGGCTTAAGAACAATTGACTACGTGCTTTGCCTCTCAGATAAAGCGGGCGATATATCAGCTCTGGATACACTCATTAAATACTTCAACATAAGTGAAGCAGGACTTATTCTCAAACAAAAGAATATGACAGTCGATGCGGCAGTCGATAGTAATGAAGTCAGAAAAGGGCTTCGAGGAGCTTCGCAGATTATACGGATACCGGCTGCAGGTATCTTAAAACTGCCCTCAGTAAATATTGCTTACGATCTAACCAGGTACTCGAAACCTTATTACGAAGTTCTTTCCAGAAATAAAAAGGTTGTTTTCACTTCTGAACTTGAAAAAATCGATTCAAATGCAATTAACTATCTCCTGAAAAGCAATTTAGAGCCAAATCTTAAAGGAGTCAGGCTGATCTCCAAGGAACCAGAGAACGGCGTTAAGACGGAGGTAATTCGTGAAACGGGCGGTATCAGGATCGATCTCTGATCAGAACTGAGTAATATCGACTTCTTTGCGGTTTGGATAACGGATTACCTTGTTCTCCCATGTTCTGATGGTTATGAAATTCGGACCTCTCGAAATGATGTATTCCGGCAATATAGGCGTCTTTCCAAGACCGTGAGGAGCGTTTATTATGTATGTCGGTATAGCCATTCCGGACGTATAGCCGCGCAGAAACTCCATTATCTCGATTCCCTTGTCGACAGAGGTTACGAAATGGATAGTACCCCTTATCTCCTTTGCATGAAAGATGTAGTAAGGTTTTACGCGTATCCTCAAGAGTTCCTGATTGAGCGCCTTCACTACCGAACATCGGTCGTTTATACCGTTAAGTAAAACCATCTGATTGCCTAGAGGTATTCCACCATCTGCAAGCATGCTGCATGCATTTGCGGATTCAGGTGTAATCTCTCTCGGATGATTAAACTGCGTGTTCAAGTAGATTGGGTGGTGCTTTTGGAGTATTTTGACAAGTTCGGGCGTGATTCGCTGTGGCATGGTTACAGGCGTGCGGGAGCCGATTCTGATTATCTCAACATGCTTGATTTTCCTTAGCGAAGAGAGGATGCGTTCCAGGTCTTCATCATCGCGAGTGAGGGGGTCTCCTCCGGTCAAGAGAACGTCCCTGATCTCCGGATTATCCCTGACATACTTGATGGATTCCTCGATTTGAGGCCAGTCGGTGTGGTGGTCCTTCTGACCTATCAATCTGCGTCGCTGACAGTGCCTGCAATAGGTCGGACATATATTCGATACGAGTATTATAAGCCTGTCCGGATATCTTCGGGTTACGCTTGCTGCAGGCGAGTTGTGCTCCTCGTCCATCGGGTCAACGCTCCCGCCGTGAATGCTCAGTTCGGCTACAAGAGGAACGGCTTGAAGTTTAATCGGTCCGTAACGGCCTGAAAAATCAGCTAAGGACAAATAGTACGGCGACACAGCCCACCGAAACGTCTTGCCTACTTTAGTTATATCCTCGAGGTCCTCCTCTCTCAGGTCTATAAGCTTGGTTAATGTATCAACATCGCGAATCCGATTAGCAAGCTGCCAGTGCCAGTCGTTCCACTGCTCCTCAGTTCCTCCCAGTTCTTCCATTATGCGCCTCTTGCGTACCCCAACATCCTCCACTAACTCAAAACCCGTGTGGATGGTCTTTCTAACCTCAAGATAATCACTGATGCGTTCGCGCAGTTTTTCGGCGCGCGCTATCGCTTTCAGGCGTTTCGGGTCTTTCATAAATCAATCTCCTTTTATTAAGCAAACCTTTTTAATACGACAGTTAAAAATTCTTGTTAAAGTCAATTAAAGGATTTTTATTAAAGCTTATTTTGATTATAGGAATAAAACAAACATCCGCAAGTAGCGAGCGGGCTTGACTCCATTGTTCTCCGACTTATAATTACAAGAGTTCTTTGGAAAACCGGCTAAGCATTGTCCTTTTGCACAACTCCGTAAGTTGATAGAATTTCTTCCCTTAAATGGGGTCCCAAGACAAGTACGAAAAAAATCGCTTGGGGCTTCTACGGGGGCGAACGGCTTCGACGGGGTGTTGACGCACAAGAGGGCATGGCAAGGGTCTCTCGTGACCTTGTAAATCCTGCGAGAGGAAAACTAACTGCTGATAACAGCTACGCTTACGCAGCTTAATTAACCGCGTCCTCGACCTTGTGTTCGGCCCGTTCGGTGCTAGGTTCGGGGTAATTTAGGACGGGTGAAACCTCCGGGTGGCTACTACCTGAAGGTGGATCTTTTTAGTAGCTGGTTCCTGAGTTGCTAGTCGCTAAGTTGCGAAGGAACGAGACTTTTTATAGCGACTAACCATGTAGTCCTCGACTGCCGACCATCTCGGACGCGGGTTCAATTCCCGCCGCCTCCATTGTAAACTAAAGAAAAAACGGCTCTTAGGCCGTTTTTTCTTTAACCTAAATTATTCAAAGGTTGGGGTCCCCGTGAAGCTACGGAGTAGATTCGTGGGGTGAAAAAAAACTGGTCAAAAGTAGGTCAAAAGTGGGACAAAAGCTACCCAAAAGGTGGTCAAAACATGGACATTTTGGGGTCATTTTGAGCAAAAAAGGGGGCAAGTGCTGAAATAATGGAATGGGATACAACCACAGTTTACCTTGTTGGCTTGACAAACAAATGGTACGAGGTATACTTTTTAGAAAATAATCAGAGGAGGATAAATGCCCATTTGGAAAATTACTCAAAAAGGTCCTGTTCGGGTTTCTGAAACTAAATTAAAACAAGAGAAACTTCTTGAAGAGCATCTTGAGGATTGGGTTGTCAATGATTCGTCAATCCTAGGGGAACCCCTTTTGATAATAGGTCGACAGGTAATGATTCCTGATGTAAAAGACAGGCTCGACATCCTTGCTCTCGACCCTCAAGGAAACGCCGTAATTGTTGAGTTGAAGAGGGGGAAACTCAAGGACCCTGTGGACATGCAAGCTTTGAGGTATGCAAGCTATATCTCCAAGTGGCATTTCGAAGATTTCGAGAATCAAGCGCGAGCTTACTGGGGAAGGGATGGCGATGTTGAATTCAACTTCAATGATACATATGAGCAGTTTTGTACTGAGGCAGGTATTGATGAAGTTCCTGACATAAACTCAGATCAAAGAGTAATCATAGTGGGGTCTGAGGTAAAAGATAAACTGGGTAGCGTTGCTTTGTGGTTGCACGACCACAGTATTGACGTAAAGGTTATTGAGGTTGAGGTTTTTCGTGAAGGGGAAACGCTCTTACTAGAACCCCATGTTATCATCCCTTTACCCGTAAGTAGATTCCATGATACAGGCCGGGCTCCCAGAGGTGATATTTCAAAACCCTGGATTGGTGACGGAAAAACATGGCATCTGGATAAAAGATGTAGTTCCACAACAAAAAACATGCTACTGACACTTGATGATCTTATTCGGGATAACTTGGATGTTGAAGAAACAAGATGGGATCAGAAATTCTATGTTGCATACCGAATCAATAATTATAATTGGCTAAGTGTTGGAACGCATCGAAAAATATTGATTCTTGATTTCCTCGTTAAACCTTCTGCCTTCAAGCTAACGGATTTGGCTAAGCGTTTGGAAGTAGAACAGTTCGATAAAGAGGAATCAATCGCTGAGAAGTTTGGATTACCAAGCTCTGTTTTCATAGAGAAAATAAACGAAAAAGTGGATCGAGTCAGGCTTAGGATTAAGGAAGGGTTCAACCTCAACAGTGAAGCGTTCCTTACCTTCTTAAAGGATGCGTTCAAGGCGTCTCCATTTTCGAAAGAGTAAGCTAGAGAACTTTCAGATTCGCAAAGTTAAGAATATCCTCGCGAGGGAACCTTCAGCTTATCATGTAGTGCTATGAGATTGCTTCGCGGTTAAAACCGCTCGCAACGACAAACATTCGAAACTATTACCTTAAAGTAGGGGCCGACTTTTAAGTCGGCCCGGTTTAAATTACATTTCGGGCTGACCTAACGCGAAGCGGATGCTGAGGCCATCAACGTCAGCCACTACGACCTAAAAAAATCTGAGAGCGTGTTACGGGCGGGTGTTACGGGTTGACATTTCCCCCTCCTCCCCTATGCTTTGGGAACCAAAGGAGGCGTAATGCCCGGACCAAAGGTTTACCATCTCGAATACAGGAGAAAAATGTGGCGGCTTAAAGGGGCAAGCGCCGAAAAGGCTTTGCGAGTGTTCCAGACCAAGGCGAAAGCGCTGAAGGAGTCGGCGAAAATAGTTCGCAGACAGAAGCCTTCAATGCTCAAGATACATAAAAAGAACGGAATCATTACGCGGACGAGAAGCTATTAAATCAAAGGAGGATTAATGCCCGTATTGTCTTACGAAGGTCCCAAGCTTACGAAAGAGCAGAAGGAGAAATTAATCAAGGAGATGACCGAAGCCGCGGCAAGGGTTATACCCGATATACCCGAACAAGCCTATTATTTCTTTGTACGAGAATACGAAGACGAAAACGTGGGCGTCGGCGGTATGCCGCTTCGAGACTACATAAAATCGGTACGCGAGATGGGTAGCGGGCGTTAGCGTCGTCATCGGCCTAAATATGCTATAAAAAGATCTCGAGGCCGCTTTCTGTCTGAACATCCGACAATCCATACTCTGGTTTGACAACCGCATTTCCCAGCCTATTATTCACGAAAAAGGAGAATTGAATGGACGTACTAGAGGCGCTTTTAACCAGGCGGAGCATTCGTAAGTATACCTCAAAACCCGTATCGAAGGAGACGGTTGAAACTCTGCTGCGGGCGGCAATGGCCGCGCCGTCGGCAGGCAACCAGCAGCCGTGGCAGTTCGTGGTCGTGACCGACCGGACGGTGCTCGACGAACACCCGGTTTGCAAGGGCGCGCCGTGCGCTATCCTCGTTTGCGGGGACGCGAATCTCGAAAAGTACAAGGGATACTGGGTAATAGACTGCACGCTCGCGACGGCCAACATCCTTGCGGCCGCGCACGCCATGGGCCTGGGCTCGGTCTTTCTGGGAATCTACCCGCACGAAGAATCCATGAACAATCTGCGGAAAGCTCTGGGACTTGGAGATAATCTCATCCCACTCACCCTGCTACCCCTGGGATATCCGGCTGAGGAGAAGCCCGCATCGAACCGTTTTGACCCCGCAAGAATAAGCTGGAAGTAACGTCCGTAACACCCCGAGATCGCTCGGAGATTGTGCTTGAAAAACTTCCTAATTCGAGTATAGTTATTCTCCGATTTCTTTAACCACTTTGTAAGGAGGAGTCGATGCTTGTCAATTCGAGAACAATAGAAGTTAATTATCTTTGGAAGATGGATTCGAAAATATATCGTCTTCTCCGCGGTACTCTTTTGACTTTCGCTTCGAGCGCGGCAATCGCGCTCTCCGCCCAGGTGGCAATACCGCTTCCTTTCACTCCTGTTCCAATAACATTGCAGACGCTCGTCGTGCTTTTGTCCGGCGCGCTTCTTGGAAGCAGACTAGGCCCCTTGAGCGTCATAGTCTACATTGGACTCGGCATGACCGGCATCCCCGTATTCGCCTCGGGCGGAGCAGGTCTTGCAAGGCTTCTGGGCCCAACGGGCGGCTATCTTGTCGGCTTTGCCGCCGCATCCTTCGTTGCAGGTTTTCTTTTCGAGAATGGATTCGGAAAGACTCTTTTCGGGCGGACGCTAGCGATGCTTGCAGCAAGCGTCCTCATCTACGCGTTCGGACTTGCGCGCCTCGCCTCATTCACGGGCTGGGACAGTGTTCTTTCGCTCGGCCTTTATCCCTTTATCGCAGGCGATATGCTCAAGATAGGCTTGCTTACCTTGTTGCTGCCCGCGACTCAAGCCGTTGTGCAGATTCGTCAGAAAAGCTTGTAGCCAATCTTGCGAAGAAAGGACTGGCGTTCTCTTAAGTCGGCTTTGTTCTCGACGCCAAGAGGCGGGTAGCCGTCTATCACGCCGAGGATCCCTCTCCCCTGTTCGGTCTCTGCGACAATTACTTGGACAGGATTGGCAGTAGCGCAGAAGAAATTGACCGTTTCCGAGACAGCGTTGAGCCTTCGCAAGAGGCTTACAGGATAAGCGTTCTGGATCATCAAAACAAAGCTGTGACCTGCGCCTATCGCCAAAGCGTTTTTTGCGGCAAGCTCACGTAAAGACTCGTCCGTGCCTTCAACCCGGATGAGTCTTTTTGTCGACGCTTCGCAAAATGCAAGGCCGAACTTTATTCCGGGTACCGTCTCGACCATTGCTTCATGGAAATCCTCGCATGTCTTGATGAAGTGGGACATGCCGATAATGACGTTCGCGTCCTCAGGCTTTTCAACCTGCACTGCATTCAGTTCCAATATATCCTCCTTTTTTGAAATAATATATCCAGCGAGAAAGCGAAGTCAACTCTCCGTTTCAGTCTGAGCTGTTCTGTCCTACGAGAGAGTTCCAGCGAGGTCGCTCTTCGTTATTGCAGATTTGGAATGGCGGAAGCGGAGCTTGCGCCCAGCGCCTCCGGCGCTCATCCTTGGATTTGAGAAAGTGAGTGGCGGAAGCGGAGCTTGCGCCCAGCGCCTCCGGCGCTCGCTTGCCCCGGCATCATTGATAGGTATAATTCCTTATGGATAACTCCTGGGACGTTATAGTTGTCGGTGCAGGGCCTGCCGGTTCTTCTTGCGCAAGAGTGATAGCCGAATCCGGCTACTCCGTTCTCGTTCTTGACAAGAAGCATACCATAGGCGAGCCCAATCACTGCGGCGAAGGCGTATCCTCCGCTTGCTTAGACGAGGTTGGTGTCAGCGCGCCCCAGCCCTGGATAATCAGCGAGGTTAAAGGCTGCAAGCTCCTGTTTCCGAACGGGACAGAGATCCGCTTCACCCAGAAAGGCTACTGCATAGACCGCCCCTCGTTCGACCGGTTTCTTGCAGAAAGAGCGTCAAACCTCGGTGCCGTGTTCAGGACTTCCTCAGAGGTAAAAGCCATCGTTTCCGAACAATCAGGGTGGCGCGTCAGGACCGCCCACTCGGAATTAAGAAGCCGGTATCTTGTCGGCGCCGGAGGAGCGCTTTGCCCCGTTTCAAAACACTTCAAGCAGAACCCCTTCATCCTTCCTGCCGTTCAGTACAAGTTCAGGAAAAAGGATGTGGCGTGCGATTTTTCCGATAGCTTTCTTCAATTCCACCATCACGAGGATTTCTCGGGCGGATACGCTTGGGTCTTTGACCGCTCTGATGAGGTCTCAATCGGGGCGGGCAGCCCAACGGGTCTTAAAGAGAAGCTTGAGAGATTCTGCGCCAGGATTGGCGTGGATCCGGACAAGAGGATCAAGACGGAGGGCGGTCCTATCCCGTTCCTTCATAGACCGCTGCAGATCGCCTTTCCGCGCGCTCTCCTCTGCGGCGATTCTGGAGGGTTCACATATCCCTTCACTAAAGGCGGCGTTCACGGTGCATGCTGGAGCGGAAGGATTTCAGGCGAGGTAATCGTTGAAGCATTAAGAAAGAACGATTCGTACACACTATCCGATTACTCCAGACGCGTCTCTCTCTATCCCTGCCGTTCGAGGACCCACCTCATGATCCCCCAGGCTTTTTTTAAGTTCGATAACAAGATAATCGATACAATCGGCAGGATAATGGACGGCAAGGAATACACCGAAATCCCTGTAGGCCGCTTTGCAAGGCATTTCCTGCCGCATCCCTCGCCGAGGATATTGTGGGGCATCGCCGTGGGTTTCTGTGTACAGCGCTTCTATCATCACAGCCGCCGTTTTGCGTGGTGAACAAGGTTTTCTTCGTCTCCGATTTGCACGCGCGACCTGACAGTCCTGAGCGTGAAGCGGTCTTCAAGGAATTCTTAAAAAGAAAGCTTATGAGCGGGGACTCTCTGTACATTCTTGGCGATCTGTTTGAGTTCGGCTTCGCATTTAACGGTCAGATACTGCCTTACTACCAATCTCTTGTTTCTGTTCTGACAAGTCTTCAATCCTCAGGGGTAAGGATTTTCTTTCTCCCGGGCAATCACGATCTCTGGATGTGCAGCTATTTAGCCAGGAGAGGAATCAGAATAATCAGGGAAGGTAGCGTCATTACTGTTTTAGGCAAAAAAGTGGCTCTATACCACGGATTACTGAAGGAGCCTGATTCACTGTCAAGATTAGCTTCTTCTGTTATGAGAAACCCCGATTGCGTCTGGCTCTATTCAGGTCTTCCTCAGCGTTTAGGCTTCGCTCTTGCAATGCGGCTGAGCGGATTCAGCCGCAGGCGCAACAAGCCGTTTTCGAAGAGACTGAACTCCTCGATGATAAGGAAGACTGCCGATGAAGCGGAAATAATCATAAGCGGACACCATCACGAGCGACTGGTCTTCAAACTCAACGGTAAACTTATATACATTACTGGCGACTGGATTACGAATTGCACATATCTTGAGATGACGAAAAACGGATTAGAGCAAAGAATCTTTAGCGCAAAACCATGAACAAAAAAAACAAGGGGAAAAAAATCAAGGGATTAGTTCAGTATTCGAAGCCCTTGCCGTGAATGCGTTCCTCGGCAAACATGGCAAAGCCCCCAGGCTCGAATCCATGCAGTTCGCAAAGCTCCTTCCATTCGGCAAAATCGCCCCATCCTTTGAAATCGGCTTCTACGGCAATAGTTTCCTGGGTTTCTCCGGGCCATGATAATACCGCCCACTCCCTATTCTTAAAGATATTCTGGAGATAAGGCTTTGCTGAAACAGGCAGCATCACGTGGACGTGAATGAAGTTATCAATCCTGAACCAGCATATGCTCGTTCGGAGCACCGCCACGCCCTGCGGATTATCGGAATGAAGAATAAGCCTTTTCAATTTCGACTCAACCCAGAACAAGGGCTTATTGACGTAGTTAGATAGAGCGGAAGGCATTGCCTCACCAGTCGAATTAATCGCACGCAAAAGCATTCTTTCTTCGGCGCTTAAGGGTACTGGAAATGGAAAATTATACTCGCGTACAAGAAGAGGTTCATCCTCCACCCCCGCTCCCCTTGCAACAAGCTTGAGTTCCTCTTTTGTCCTGGAGAAGCAGAAAAAACTCGTATGCGGCAGGCGTTTTGTAAAAAAGCATGCATTGTGAATCGATTCCTCAAGCGCAGACAAAGAGTTAATCAACTGGTCTTCGGTTGCGAGATCCAGCTTGTGCAATCGAATTATGTAGCGTCCCCATGCTCCTCCGACTAAGGAGGGAACGAATGGTACAGCCCTGAAGCGTCCGATGACGCTGGAGTGCTCAAGTGCTTTAATCCTTGCCGCGACCTCAAAACTCCCAATACCCGTGGCGGCGGCAAGGTCTCCGGGTGTCGCCCAGCCGCCGCGGCTCAGTCTTCTCAAAAGAGCTATTGAATTATTGTCAAGGATCGATCCCAATGCTCTTACTTCTTGGATGACCTTGTTCTTTGAGGCTTTACTTCGGTCTTCTGTTTTTCAAGCCACGCTCTTAGAAGGTCTATAGGTACAGGAAATACTATGGTCGAGTTCTTTTCCGTGGCAATCTCGGTTAGAGTGCTCAAAAATCTCAGCTGGATGGCGGTCGGTGTTTTATCGAGAACGACTGCGGCTTCACTCAGCTTCTGCGACGCCTGAAACTCGCCGTCGGCGTGAATGACCTTTGCGCGGCGCTCGCGTTCGGCCTCTGCCTGACGGGCTATCGCCCTGCGCATCTCCTCCGGAAGATTAACGTCCTTTATCTCGACCATCGAAACCTTGACGCCCCAGGGATCCGTTTGCTTATCTATGATCTTTTGAAGACGCTCGTTAATTTTTTCGCGCTCGGCCAGAAGATCATCGAGTTCGTATTCTCCGAGCACGGAACGAAGCGTTGTCTGGGCAATCTGGGATGTTGCGTAGATGTAGTCCTGAACCTCAACAACGGCCTTTGCGGCATCCATAGGCCTGAAATAGGCCACTGCGTTCACTTCAACGGTGACGTTATCACGGGTTATGATGTCCTGCGGCGGAATATCCATGGTAATGGTTCTGAGACTAACCTTGACCATCTTGTCTATCCCGAAAGGAATAAGGAAGATGAGTCCAGGTCCTTTAACCCCTACTAGACGGCCAAGCCTGAAGATAACGC
This sequence comes from bacterium, assembly GCA_012517375.1. Taxonomy (NCBI): domain Bacteria; species bacterium. The sequence goes on from JAAYVC010000101.1 coordinate 73,522, forward strand.
CGCGCTCGTATTCGCGAAGGATTTTGATGGCGGAAATGATAATGATTAACAGCAAAACGCCTAAACCGATAAATATATAAGTCTGCGTCATAAAGCCTCCTTTGATTTAAGAGATTATAGGCTGCTGTTTCTCGTTGTCAATTAAGCTCGTCTTAAAAAAAATGCCTTGACAGTGTTTATTTTATTTCTAAAATATATATATAGTATAAGTATTATGAGGAGGAACCCCTCAGGAGGGTTCCGTTTTCGAAACCAAAAACAAGGAGGCATCATGAAAAAAGCGTTTATTATGGGGTTATCAATATTATTGTTAGCCGCTGTCTTAAACGCCGCGCCAACGGTAACAGCAGGATCAGGCCTTTACCGCATTCAAAACGCATCCATAACCAAAGGTAATCTATCCTTCAATCTTCATCTTGCCGGAAACCCGGCAGGCGCCTACCACATGAACGACGGAGACTTTTCAACCTGGGACGGAATCTTCAGGCTTGGAGCAAGCTGGGCGCCTTTTGAGTTCCTTGAAGTAGGTCTCGTTCCGGCTTTGGGGTACTACAAACCGACTCCGGACGATACAGCGGATATCGGCTTGTGGGATATGGAAATAAACGCCAAGACTTCGTATTCAAGGATGAAGGTTTTGAAGCTGGGGCTCCAGGCAAGAGCGCTGGTCCCGCTCGCTTCCGATGTATTCTTTCCAGCGGGATATTCGAACGGACTCGATGTCGGCGGACGCGGGCTTATAACTGCAGATTTCAGGGATGTCATGAAGTTTCCCCTTCTCTTGCACCTGAATGCAGGCTACATGCTGAGCATGGACACATACGACTCGCTAATGAACGAATACAATATCGCTGGATATTTTGGACGCAATCGCATGACGCTCGGAGCCGGTCTTGAGATACCCACTCGTTTCGTAACGCTTCTTGCTGAAATATACGCCGAGCAGCCAGGCGATGTATGGGTAACGCCCACGTTGAGGCTGAATCTGCCTTTTGGATTCCATGTCGACTACGGCATGGATTTCCTGATACTGGCGGATACGAGCGATCCCAGAGAAGATCTCTACCGTACAGTAACAACCGGCATATCATGGTCAACTCCTCCCAAAAAACATATCCCGATGGGTTCAATAAGCGGAACGGTCAAGGATGCCGATAACGGTTCCGGTCTCGTAGCTAAAATAAGCTTTTCCGGACCCGAAACAGGCATAATTGATGCAGGCTCTATGGGATTCAGGATAGATTCTCTTGACCCTGGAACCTACACACTAGAAGCGATTGTCGAAGGTTATACGAGCGAAAAAAGATCTGTCGTGGTGCAGGACAGACAGGTTACCGAAATAAACTTCTCCCTGAAGCCTGCGCTCGTCAGCTTTTCGGGAACCGTTCACGAGAGAGAGAAAGACGCTCCTCTTGCCGCAACGATAAGGTTTACTGATGCGTCACTTCCGGATGCAATGACCGATCCAGGCACCGGAATATTCAAGGTTCAGCTTAAACCCGGCACCTACGGCGTTGAGGTCACCTCCGAGGGATATCTTCCCCAAACCTCGTCCGTTATTGTCACGAAGACGGGCGCGGTCAAAGACTTCAAGCTTATCAAGAAAGGAATGAAGATTGCATTCCGCGGCATAAATTTCGAAACCGCAAAAGCCGTTATACTTTCCGAATCTTACCCTATTCTTGACGAGGCTGCTAAGATTCTTCTTGAAAACCCGGATATCAACGTTGAGATAGGCGGACATACCGATAATCGGGGCGCGGACTCATATAATCAGAAGCTCTCGCAGGAGAGGGCCGAGTCCGTAAGGCTTTACCTTATTGAAAAACACGGCATAGAAGGTTCAAGGCTTTATGCAAAAGGCTACGGCGAGAGCCAGCCGGTTGCCCCGAACGATACCGAAGAAAACATGGCCAAGAACCGCAGGGTGGAGTTCACGATACTCAAGTAAACCTATCTGCACAAAAAAGCGCCCCAGGGGGCGCTTTTTTATTTCTCGATGGATTACTAGCGAAGCAAAACGCTCTCCTTACCGAATCCAGAGGCTGCAAAGCGGAGTGCAAGTGCGAGGAATACGATGCTTGAAGCAATGGTGTAAACGATTCCGGTCGCAGGAAGCGTATTCATTAGCATACCTCGCAGAACGAGCATCACGTTCATGAACGGAACAAAGTACATCCATGCAGGCGGAACAACAGGAATCATCTGCATGAAGATGATGGGAATTACCATCACTATGTTCAAAGGCGCCATATATGCTCCGGCCTGTTTGGTCGATTGAGTTCTGACCGCAATAGCCATGAGAAGCGCCACAATGAACGCGGCAAGAAGAAGGATGATGAGGAGTATCATGAGAATCTTGCCAACGGAAAGCATGCCTGCCAGATTAAGCCCGCTGCCTCCACCTGAGAGCAAGGGTATCACGAAGGATGCGGCAAGTGACATGCCCAGTGCCGTCAGAATGGGAGAAATAAAGGCAAACGTGACGCCTGCCAGATACTTGCCAAACATTATTGATGAGCGCGGTATCGGCGCCGTCAGAAGAAGCTCAAGGGTCTTTCGCTCCTTCTCGCCTGCCGTGGAATCGATTACGATAGAGGAAGCTCCCATAAGAGTACCCATCACGATGAACATGCCGATAACGAAACCCATATAGAAACCGAACATCTGCAGGGGATTAATGGCATTCTCACGAATATAGGAAACTGCCGTCAGCAATCTCTCGTCAACGCCTTCTCCTGCAAGCCGCTTTCTGACTACTGACTGGTCATAACTCGACAATGCAAGCTCAACCTTGTCTGCGGCAACCTTAGATTCCGTTCTCGTGGCGTCGTAGTAGATTCGGGTGTAGATAATCATCTTGTCTGCAGATACGCTGTCCACATATATAACGCAGTCTGCCAGCTTTTCCGATACGGCAGTAGCAGGGTTTTTCACTTTTACGAGTTTAACCCGTTTCGATTCGCTTAAGAACTCCTCGAGTCCTGTATCCTGCGAAGAGACCAAAACGACTGAGGAACGCTTCTCCTCCGCTTTCTTTTCCCTTCCGCCGATGAGAAGGGTGGGCAGAACCGTAAACGCGGGCCAGATAAGAAGCGGAAAGAGGATAAGAAACAAAAACGTGCGCTTCTCGCGAAACGCCGTCCACATCTCCTTGCGGAAGATTAAACCTATTCCTTTAAACATTTTTACCTACCAGTTTGAGAAACGCCTGTTCCAGATCCTTTACAGCAGCTTGTCTGCATATCTCCTTGACCGTACCCTGGGCTACTATCCTGCCATGATCGATTATTGCCAGCCTGTCGCAAAGCTCCTCGGCTTCCGACATTATATGAGTCGAATAAAGGATAGTGCGGTCTTTCTTTATCTTTTGCAGCAGATCACGAATGGATTTTTGCGTGGGCACGTCCAGACCTGCGGTAGGCTCATCAAGAATCAGAAGCGGAGGGTCTACAACCAATGCCTGACCCAAAAGAACCTTCTGTCTGTTGCCCTTGGAAAGCTCCTTGAACTGCCGCTTGAGGTACTCATTGAGTCCGAGGGTTTCCGCAATTTGTCCAACTCTTTCTTTAATAACGTCTTTTTTGAGGCCGTGAAACTCCGCAAAGAGTATCATGTTCTCTTCAGAGGTCAGTCTGTCGTATAGAGAGCCTTCTTCGAGTACAACTGCCATGCGTTTAAGGGCTTCAAGAGGATTCTTACTGACCGTCACGCCGTCAACATGAATTATGCCTGCATCGGGCTTGACTATAGAACATATCGACCTGATGGTCGTGGTTTTGCCTGCTCCGTTAGGACCGAGTAAACCAAAAAGCTCGCCTCGACGGCATTCAAAACTTATTCCGGAAAGCGCCTGGACATTGCCGAAACGCTTTGCAAGATTTTCAACAATAAGAACCTTTTCGTTCATCGCTTCCTTTCACGTAATTTTCGCATTTATTTACAGAACCTTTCCTGATTCTTTAAGACCATAAAAACATCAGGAAAGCATTAAGCTAACATCTAATATACAATAAATACCTCTGTTTTCTTCAATTAAGAGCAGCCAGGCAAAGCCTTTGAATGAAAATCATACCCATGGGACATTGGCTGAGAGAATTTTGTGAAGCATCTATATTTGAAGAGCGGTTTTTCGCTTTTACTCGGAGTTCGTTCATATTGAGAAAAGAATCTCTCAATCCTTTTTTTTCTTTTTTTGTTGAATCCGCTCCATTTCACGTTCAATCAATCTCTCTCGTAAGCCATGAAAAACAAATACATTAAAGAAATGTGCGATAACCCCGATCCCCCATCCGGCAAGCGGAATAACGAACCACGGAAAACCTTTTCCATGATCGGTAACAAAAAACCACACGAAGAAAATTGCCGTGTTAATAACGAAGTAGCTCGCCAGATGCATGTAGAAGCTAATCCGTCTTTCCACCCTCTCTTCAGCCTTACGACGGATTTCATGTTCCATTCGCTTGTTTCTCCTTAATCTTTCTTTTCGAAGATTACGCATCTCCAGGGGATTGTCAATCTCAACTGTTTTATTTGAAAAGGAGATACAAGGTTTTACCTATTGACAAACCCCGATTAGCAGTTACAATTTTATCCATGCAGGAGTTCGTTCTCTTATTATCGCTAATCTCTTTACCGCTTGGGGAGGCTCGCGTAAACGGACTGGCGGATGCATGCGTAACCATGGCAGATCAGCCGCTTGCACTTTTTGTCAACCCGGCTCTCCTGACTAAGAATCAGGACAGAAAGCTTCTTTACAATCCAATCGGATACCAGATAGGCTCCAGCCCTGTCGACTTACCTTTCCTTTTGAATGTAGGTTTTCTAGGTTACAGTCAGCCAATCGGTCAGTTCGGTACAGGTCTTGCCGGCTACAGGGACGAGGAGGGTGGCAGCGGAATACTCGCAGGAGCCGCCTATAAGCTAGGCTTCCTTCACGCCGGAGCGAGTCTCGGAATTCGCTACGAAGCATACGGCACCTTGCCCGTAAGACCCGCTATAGCGTTGGGCGCGGCTGCGCCGTCAATTAAGTTCGCGGACGTACCTGGCGAGATAACGATAGCCGCTTGCGCTCGCTGGATAGACTTTTTCAATATTCAGGCGGGCATCGACTACAGCATTGCTTTTTTCCGCTTCATGGCTAACTTCAACGCTCGGGAACCGTTCCTGTCGGGTAATCAGGAATCCGTGCGTCTTGCCGCGCTCTTCAAACTCGATGATCTTGTGGGATTTCCATTAGAGTTCGGCGGCGGTTGGGGTTCAGACAACAACAGATTCGGCGTACTGCTTGCATCTGATCTCAATCTTTGCCGCATCAATCTAAGCTATTCCGACTTCGGCTACGGAAACGGCAGAATAGGGTTATCGCTTCTTTTCAGCATCGCATCCACGAAAGAGGTGGCGGAACGTCTTGCAGCTATTGAAACCGAGCAGAAGACCAAGAATGAGATAACCAGCAAGACTTATACAACCCAGGGCATATCTCTGTACAAGGAAGGTGACTACGAAGCGGCGCTCAGCGCTCTCGATATAGCATTGATTTGGGACCCTGCGAATAAGGAGGCCTTAAGCTGGCTCGAGCGCGTGCGCAACGAAAAGAACGCCTCCGAGCTTACAACGCTTATATCGGATGCAAACGCTTCCATGAAATCGCAGAACTATCTTGACGCCTTGAGAAAAGCGCAGGAAGCCTTAAAGATTGACTCTTCCTCGGCTGAAGCTAAATTCCTTTCCCAGGAATCCCAGAGAAAATTCTCCCAGATGGTGCTTTCACAGACCAGTTCCGCGCACAACTCAGGTGAGATAAGCGCCCTTTACCAACAAGGTCTGGAGCAGTATACATCAGGGGACTACAAGTCCGCTACTGAAACCTGGGGCAAGATAGAAAAACTTCAGCCCAAATCAACTACCGTCCAGACTTACCAAAGACAGACCGCTGACAGGATAACGGAACAGATAACTCAGGGGATGAGCCAGCTTGAAGTTCTTGAGCGTAAAGGCCGCTGGCGCGAAGCATTGACCCTTGCCAATAGACTGCATGAACTGGCACCATCGAACAAAGAGATATCGGCAAAGGTTACTACTTACCAGTCAAAAATAAGTTCTTTAATCTCGGAGTATCAAACACAGGGCGTAGATTTTTATAATCGCGGATACTACGTAAGCGCTCAGAACTCATTTTATTCGATTTTAGCCCTTGACCCCAACAACTCCTCAGCCAAAGACTATCTCGCACGCATGAAAGGAAAAATCGAGAAGAAGAACGCCAACGAGCTTTATCTATTGGGCGTTCAGGCGTACACGAACAATCAGTACGAACAGGCTATTCAGTACTGGCAGCAGGTTCTCGAGATAGACTCATCGTTCGATAACGCAGCCAAGAACATACAGAGAGCGCGGGATAAGCTGGCCCAGCTCAAGTAGTTCACTGTCCCCATATTCTGGAATTTATAGGATAGAGGTAGATTGCATGTGTAATTGACTACTTGTAAAAAAAGCGGCCTAAGCGGCCGCTTTTACTCTTTTCCCGTGATCAGTATCCCCAGATTTCGTTAAGAACTACCTTGCGTCTGCAGTCCGGACATAGCAGTCTCTGATGTCCGCTCCGGTAAGGATTTGAATCACCTTTGTCATACTGGATTTCAACCGTTTTAAGTGAAGTCTGCTTCGCAAGAACAAGGGTCGGGTTTGCATACGAAAGCTCGCCTATCCTTTCTGCTATCCAGATAAGATGATCGCGAGTGGTAATAACTTCCCCGCATTCTTCGCAAAACACGAGTTCCTTGTCTATTGAATCTTTATACTTGCTTTTATCGACGTAACTTAAATCGTAATCCACGGTATGATGGATTCCATTTTTCGTCGTGCAGTAAGCGACGCATTGACCGCAATATATGCACATATCCTTAAAGTATGCAACATGTCTTATACGTTTGTCCAGATCATCCTCGAGTGCTCGCGCTTTAGCCGGGCAGACTTCAACACAGGCTCCACATCCAATGCACTCCTTTTCATCGAAAAGTATGGTGCCCCGAAACCGGGGAGCCGGAATACTTGGTTTGAAAGGATACTTAGTGGTATAAGGAGAAGAGAATAAAGATCTTATTGCTTCGCCTAGTTCTCTCAGTTTAGGCCACTTCATCTTTTTTCTCCTCTCTTTCGATCTGTTCTCCGCCAAGCTTATCTTTTCCGTAGGTATCCTTTACCGTGCCCTTCCACATTTTTGCACCAAATCTAAGTGAACCTCTTGCAAGGGCATGGGCTGAAACAGGAGCCGTCAAAAGAAGAAACGCTCCGCAGATAATGGCTTTTATACCCATTGGGGTAAAACCCTTTAAAAACAGTATGCCTATCATTATGCCCAGTGTTCCAAGAGTAACGCTTTTCGTCGCAGCCTGAAGTCGGTTATAAACGTCGGGCATGCGTACAAGTCCGATTGCTCCAAGAAGATTGAATAGAACGCCTACAGCTATTATGATAAACCCGATTATGTAGAGAATATTAATCATCCAGCGTCCTCCTTTCCAGATACTTAGCAAGAGCCAGCGTGCCTATGAAGCTAATCAATGCGAGAACAATGGCTATATCGAGAAGGTATGATAGATTGAAGAAAACGCCGGTAAGCGCAGTTACACCAACAAAGATTATACCCATGATATCTACGCCGACCATTCGGTCGGAGATTGAAGGCCCCCTGGCTATACGAAAGAGGCACAGAAAAGCGGAAAGCGCCAGAATGACAACAACACCTATTTCATAAATGTTCATTCGAAGATCCTCCTCAAGTACTTTTCAAACTTCAAAGAGATCCTCTTTGTATTTGCTTCTATATCGTCGCCGTCACCCTGAACGTCAATCCAATGAATGTAGAGAAACTCCCCGTCGATATCTATCGACATGGTTCCCGGTGTAAGGGTAATGGAGTTTGCGAGAAACGCCTTCGCAGTATCCGTTTTGAGAGATGTACGGATCTTTACTATACCCGGCTTAACTGGGCATGAAGGGTGAAGAACCCTGAAAGCAACATCAAGATTAGCTACTATCATATGCCACGCAAAAACAGGTACGTATGCAATTGCCCAGAACCATCGTCTCGGATTCAGAAAGGAGAGAGGCTTGTGCGTGAACTCACCGCCAAAGAGCAACGCAGTGATAATTACCACAACTGCACCAGCAACCCAGACGTACCACTTATCCGGCAGGGTCAAAAGCATCCAGAGACAGTATGCTAATACAAAGAATACAATCCTCCTCATCTCAACCTCCTCCTCCAATAATCTTGGTTCCAAGCTCTAAAACCGTCTCCGCGTATTTGCCTCCCGAAAGAAGCACATTGCTTGCGGGCCCGAATAGATTAGTTTTCAAAAGGAAGAAGAAGGCGCCGCCCGCTATCAAGAGAACTACAAGGGATGCCATGGCAAAAACCATTATAAAGGGCGACTCCTTGATGCCTTTAATGCCTTCTTTGCCCCAGAATACGTGATTGGTTATCTTCAAGAGATAGCCGAGCGTTACTACCGCAAAAAGCGAAGCTATGATAGCGCCAGGTATCATGCCTGCGGCAAGAGCGCCAAGGATGATGAAAAGCTTTGAGAAGAATCCAAGGAACGGCGGCATGCCTGCAACCGAAAGCCCGCCTGCGCTGTAGGCAAGAGAAGTCCAGGGCATCTGTTTGCCCAGACCGCCTGGAAACTTCGTGATGTCGCGTTCTCCAGTCCTGTAGACCACTGAGCCTGAGGTGAGGAACAGTACTCCCTTGCCTAGGGCATGGCTCAGTATGTGCGCAAGCGCACCTATCAGAGCAAACTCGTTACCTATTCCGAACCCGAAGATTATGTATCCTATCTGACTAATGCTGGAATATGCCAGAAGACGCTTGTAGTCATTCTGGTTTAATGCCAAAAGACTGCCGATGATGATGGATGCAAGTCCGAGTACAATCATGGCATCAAAAACCTGAGGATAAGAACTCCTAGTAAAACCGTAAACATTGAAGACCAGTCTGGCTATGGCATAGACACCAAGCACCTTTATGAATACGCCCGAGAGCAAGGCGGACACAGGGGCGGGTGCCGAAGGGTGGGCGTCCGGCAACCAAGAATGGAAGGGTACTAGTGCGGCTTTGACTGAAAAACCAAAAAGAAGCAAGATGAAGACGAAATAGAATCCAACGCTCCGGTTCATTGTGGCAAGCATACGCGATATATCGGCAAGATTCAAAGTGGAGGTCGCGGCATAGATAAAAGCTATGGCGAGAAGAATCATGAGGCTCGCTATCTCGCCCATAACCATATACTTGAAACCGGCTTCAAGTTCCTCCGGTTCCGTCCCGAAAGCAACCAGAGCGTATGAGGCGATGGATGATATCTCGATGAATACGAACATATTGAAAAGGTCGCCTGTCATTGCCACGCCATTCATCCCGACAAGCATGAGAAGAAGAAGCGTGTAGAACTTCCATGTTCCAGTGAAGTGATCCATGTACTTCAGAGCGAAAAGATAGGCGAAGAATACAAGAACCGATATGACGAGCAGCATAAGGATTCCAAGGGAGTCGACTGCAAAAACTATACCCAGAGGGATAGGCCAGCGTCCGAAGTTATAGACAAGCATGGAACCCGGTTTGAAGGAAATAATGAGATATACAGTCAAGGCCAGAACCGCAGCCACAGACAACCCGCCGACAATCTCGGCAAGCCTTTTCCATAACTTGGAGAGAATAGGAACTAGAAATGCACCGCCAAGAGGGACAGCAATCAATAATACAAGAATCATCTCCATCGCTTATCCTTTTAGCTTCTTGATCTCATCGAGATCGAAAGTACCGGTTCTCTGATAGATACGCAACGCCATTGAAAGCATCAATGCCGTCGTTCCCAGTCCTATGACGATTGCAGTCAGAACAAGAGCCTGCGGAATGGGATCAGCGAAGGTGTGTTTTGTTCTCTCAAGCATAGACATTCCGGTCAATATCGGTGGAAGAGCGCCGGGTCTGAAACCCACAATAGCGAATAAAAGATTGACCGCATATTCAGTAAGCGCAAATCCCACTACAACCTTTATCAAGTTCCTCTTTGTAATGATTGCATATAAACCGACGAGAATCAATACAAGAGACGCTATTAAAACAATCATTGATTCTAATCCTTCAATATGTATTTAGTTGAAGCCAGCACAATGAAGATGGTCAGTATTGCTCCTGCCACCTTGACGGCAATAGCGATATTTGAAAGAGGAATCGAACCTGCAGACAATAGTGTTCCGGGTTTACCGAACACAGGGAAAAGATTCATAAAGAAGTAACCGCCGACAACAATACCCAGAAGCGCAATAAGCAGGAAAAGAAGACCGCCTGAACTTTCGAATATAGAGGAGGATATGGATGTACTCTTTTCCTGTGATTCCGTTGTCCCGAATGCGAGCCTTGAAAGTATGAGACCGGCCGCTATAACGGCTCCTCCTGCAAAACCGCCGCCCGGCGATAGATGGCCGTAGAGAACGATGTAGCAACCGTAGAGGAAGATGAAACCTTCTACTATGCGGGCTATAACTCTTACAATAGGCGTCATTCCATTCATTTCTTCCTCCCTTCAAGTCTCAAGAGAGAGATTACTCCAATGACTGACGTAAAGAGAACGGTCGCTTCGCCCAGGGTGTCGAAGCCGCGGTAATCGAGAACAACTGATGTAACAACGTTGGCAGACCCTGTTTCGGACATGCCTTCTATCGCATTTTGCACGTAATGAAGCGATGCCGGGCCAAGTGAACGTCCCATTGGCGCAAGCACCGATAGCTCTAAAAGCATCTGGACTCCAAAGTAAACGAAAACAAGGGCAAACAAACCGAAGACAATAAAGGAGAATATATCTCCGCCCACATACTTGCGTCCAAGGGTTGAATCTGTATGAGTGGTCTTGAGAATCACCGCGACAAAGAAAACGACCGATAGAACTTCAATGACTATCTGAACAATAGCGAGGTCGGGCGCTGCAAGCCTTATGAAGCCTATGGCAACTGCAAACCCCACAGCGCCAAGAGCAATCGCAGATGCTAGAAGATCTTTTATCTCAACCGCAACGATCCCTGCAACAACCATGAATATCAACAAAAGGATCAGATCAAGCACCGCCGCCTCCTCTGATAAAGATAAGAAGAATCAAAAGCAGCATGCCCAGAAACAACCAGGCTACGTAGAACGGAAGCCTGCCGGTATGCAACAGACTGAATCCCTTGCCGACGAATTGAAAGAAACGCTTTATGAGTTCCGCAAACGCGTTCAGCGTGTCATCAACAAGACGTTTAAGGGCTTTACCAAGGGCTTTTGCGCTGTTTCTAATGTAATAGAAGAAATCGAATGAGCCGCCGTCGGCGAAACGGTAAAGCTCGGAAAAGAGTTCCGTATTCTTCACGGAAGAATAAAAATGCGAGCCGGAAAAATGCATCTCCTCTTCCGTGAGCTCCTCGGCTCCGGTAAACACCTTGCGCTTCTTGAATGCGTAGGTCCTTCCCATCAAGTAGATTAAGAATCCGACGGAGAGAAGAATAAGCATCAAAGCGGCAAAGCCTAGGGGCGAGAAAAAGCCCCTGGGAACCGCTACCGATGCCGAAAGAGCGGGATATACAAGGAAAGGCAAGGGCAGCCGGAATGCAAAAAGTCCGAAAGCAATACAGACAAGAGCCATAACCAGCGGAGGAAACCAGGAGTTGAATTTAGCTTCCTTGACGCCTTCAAACTTCTTCGGCTTCATACCAAGGTAAATAGAGTGACCAAGCTTGAGGAAAGACGCAAGCGTTAGAACGCTTCCGAACATGCCTGCAACAAGAAAGATATAGAACACGGGATTCCTGGAACCAATATCAACCAGAGCCTGATAAACAAGCCACTTGGAGATAAACCCGTTGAGAGGCGGCACGCCCGATATGGCCAATCCCCCTACAAGAAACGAGAAGAAAGTAATGGGCATGGCCGAGGCTAAACCACCAAGTTTATCGATGTCAGACTCACCCGTTTGTCTTTTTACAGCACCCTGAGTAAGAAAGAGGGAAGTCTTATAAAACCCTCCATTAATCATATGAAACAGACCTCCAACCATACCCAAAGGTGTTCCTGAGGCTATTCCTAGGATCATATATCCCGCCTGAGTGACGGTCAGATAGGAAAGGGTCTTTGCAGCATCCTTCTGCACTAAAGCCATGAACACGGTTGCAAGGATTGTCACCGCACCTATCGAAAGGAATACTATCTGTATAGTCATGTTGGAGCGTATTTCAAAAACCGAATAGCAAAGTCTTAAGAAGAGATAGATGCCGAGTATCTTGTCGAGACTAGCAGGTATGAAAGCCATTGTTTCGGCTGGTGCGGTCTCAGCCGCTTTAGGTATCCACGTATGCAGAGGAAATGAACCAGCCTTAGTCAATGCGCCGACCCCAATACAGACAAACGAGATTATTGCAAGAGGATTGTTAAGGGTGAATCTCTGAAGAATAGTCTTGGGAAAATAGGATAACTGGCC